>CANRJU010000395.1 GCA_947631075.1 uncultured Lachnospiraceae bacterium | reverse complement strand
CCCGCACCCCCGCAAGATCCCGGTTGTGCGCCGTTATATTGGCTGTCACATAGACCTTTTTGCCCCGCTCGTGGGCGAAGGCAATCCCCGCCTCCATATCCTCCCTGGAAAAGTTTTTGGCCTTGGCCCGGAGCCCGTACATCTCCCCGCCGATATAGACGGCGTCCGCCCCGTAGTGAATGGCCGTTTTCAATACCTCCAGGCTGTTCGCCGGAGCCAGAATTTCCGGTTTTTTCATATTCTACACACGTCTCCTTTCTGTCCCCCGCGGCAAATAGGTGGACAGTGTCACGCCGTCTCCCAGGGAGAGGCAGATAGTTTCCAGATCCCCATGCTCTGTCAGCACCTTTAAATATTCCCGCATCCGGCCGTGGATCGTGCGGTCCCGCCTTGTGACCGCATACCGGGATTCCAGCACGTCGCCCCCGTGAAGGATGTTGTCCGACACTAAGATTCCGCCCGGCTCCATCAGCTGCAGCACATCCGGCAGAAACGTCAGATACTGTCCCTTGGCGGCGTCCATAAACACAAAATCAAAGCCCTCCCGGCTCTTTTCCCGCTTTTCAATCACCAGCTCCTTCAGGACCTGCGCCGCGTCTCCCTCCCGCAGAAAAATCTGTCCCCTGCCATCGTATTTTCTAAAATTTTCTCTGGCCTCGCGGATTCTGGCAGGCACCTTTTCTACAGTTGTAATATCGCTGTTTTCCGGCATGTTTTCCTTCATAAAAAGAGCCGAATACCCGATGGCCGTCCCCACCTCCAGCACATGCCGGGGGCTTCTCGTCCGCAGCAGATACCGCAGAAGATCCCTCGTAGCACGCCGGATTATGGGCACGTCGTTCTCCCTCGCCCGCTGCTCCAGCTCCTCAATATACGCCGGCGGCTGTTCCCGGAACAGCTCCCAGAACACTTCGGTCCGATTTTCCATACTAATCCTCGTTTCCGAGCGAACAGATTCGCCCTGGCGACTTGTCGCGAAGATGCGACAAACTCCTATTTCAATCTTCTTTAGCACAACGAAATCCCACACACCTGTCAGACAGGTGATGGGATTTCATATATGCCTTCAGCATAAATCTATACTTCCATAATAATCGGAAGGATCATCGGATTTCTCTTTGTCTTTTTCCACAGGAAATCATTGAGAGAATCCTTGATTTCTGTTTTCATGCGTCCCCAGTCGGTGATTCCCCGGTCAAAGAGACGGTCTAACGAGATGTTGACAATCTCACGGCATTCATCCATGAGATTCTCGGACTCCCTCACATACACAAATCCGCGGGAGACAATGTCCGGTCCCGACAATATGGTGTTGGATCCCTTCTCCAGAGTCAGCACCACCACTAAAAGCCCGTTCTCCGACAAGTGCTGCCTGTCTCTCAGGACAATATTTCCCACATCGCCAACGCCCAGGCCGTCCACCATGATTCCCTGAGCCCTCACGGAACCAGTGATCTTCGCGCTGTCCTCCGTCATCTCCAGCACGTCCCCGGAGCGGAGTATCTTCACATTTTCTTTGGGAATGCCCATCTTCTGAGCCACCTCGCTCTGCCCCAGCAGATGACGGTACTCCCCGTGTACCGGAATCGCGAATTTCGGGCGCACCAGCGAATAGATCAGCTTGATCTCCTCCTGGCAGGCGTGGCCGGAAACATGGGTGTCCTGAATAATCACCTTGGCCCCCTTCTGGGAGAGCTCGTTGATGACCTTGGACACGGACTTCTCGTTGCCCGGAATCGGGCGGGAGCTGAAAATCACCACGTCTCCCGGCATAATCGCCACCTTGCGGTGAATGCTGGCCGCGATCCGGGACAGGGCCGCCATGGCCTCGCCCTGGCTTCCGGTGGTGATCAGCACCAGCTGGTCGTTGTTGTAATTCTGCATCTCCTCCAGGCTGATCATCATATTGTCCGGCACCTGGATATATCCTAATTCTACAGCTGTATTCACTATGTTGACCATGCTTCGGCCCTCGATCACTACCTTGCGGTTCTGTTTCTTGGCCGAATTGATAATCTGCTGCACCCGGTCCACGTTGGAGGCGAAGGTGGCAACGATAATGCGGCTCTTCGCGTTTTCCTCAAAAATCGTGTCAAATGTCTTGCCCACCGTTCTCTCCGACTCGGTGAATCCCGGATTCAGCACGTTAGTGCTGTCGCACATCAGCGCCAGCACGCCCTTCTTGCCCAGCTCGCCGAAACGCGCCAAGTCAATGGTATCCCCGTACACCGGCGTATAGTCCACCTTGAAATCCCCGGTGTGCACAATCACCCCGGCCGGCGTATAGATCGCCAGCGCCGCGGAATCCGCTATGCTGTGATTGGTGCGGATAAACTCAATGCGCATATCCCCCAGATTGATAAACTGCCCGTAGCCGACTACTTTTCTCTTTACATTGTTGATCAGATTGTGCTCTTTTAACTTATTTTCAATGATTGCCATCGTCAGTCTCGTGGCGTAAATCGGCACATTCAACTGCTGTAGAATGTAGGGCAGCGAGCCA
>CANRJU010000394.1 GCA_947631075.1 uncultured Lachnospiraceae bacterium | reverse complement strand
CGGGGCGGAGCCTGAATCGGGAGCTGGTACTGGAGTACAAGGACTATCTGAAAAACGAAATGGATTACCAGACCACCAGCGTCAATACCTATCTTGTGGCGGCGAACCAGTTCTTTGAGTTTATGGAGTGGCATGATCTGAGGGTAAGCACATATAAAATCCAGAAAGAGACGTTTATGCCGGAAGAAAAAGAACTGACCAAGGAAGAATACAAGAAACTGGTGAAGGCAGCTGCGGAGACCGGGAAAATCCGGCTCGGTCTGGTCATCCAGACCATCTGCGCCACAGGCATACGGGTAGGGGAGCTGGCTTTCATCACCGTACAGGCGCTAAAAAACGGCACGGCGTCTATCTACAACAAGGGAAAAGAGCGGAAGATCATGCTGCCTAAGGAATTGCAAAAGAGCCTGCTCTGCTATGTCTATCAGTGCGGTATAAAAAGAGGTCCCGTGTTCCAGACGAAAAAGGGAAAGGCGCTGGACCGGAGCTATATCTGGCGGGAGATGAAAAAACTGTGCCGGATAGCCGGAGTCGATGAGGACAAGGTATTCCCCCACAATCTGCGCCATCTTTTCGCCCGGACATTCTACAGATTAACTCATGATGTTGTCAAGCTGGCGGATATGATGGGACACAGCAACATTGAAACGACTAGGATTTATCTAAAAGAATCATATAGCAAGTACCGAAAGCTGTTGGAAAGGATGGACCTGTTAGTGAAAATATAAAATCCACATAATTTATATTATATGAACTTCTCCTAGAATCAAGAGAAGTATACCATACATCCGTGGCATATGCAAGTACTAAAATTTTCATATTTCAGCGTTATTTGCATCCGTTTCATTTTTATAAATGTTTTATGATGGTATAAAATATGTTTCTTTGTAATTCGTAAGTTTGTCTGTTCTGTCTTTTTTTCGCTTGAAAGGATCTGTTTATTTAACGTTTTTCCGCACGTTGCGGCTCTTTGTCCTCCATAATATAAATTATGTGGACAACTGCCGAATCAAGCGAAAAGGTGCGGTATTCTGTGCAGAAAGGAAGCGGATTCATGTGGTATGTAGTGCAGGCTCTGGGCAATGAGGACATAGAAAAGGTATGCGGCAAATGCAGGACTGCCATGCCGGAAGAAGTGGTAAAAGAACTTTTTATTCCAAAGTATATTTGTCTGAAGCATTTTAAGAAAGAATGGCACGAAAAGCTGTTGCCACTGTTCCCGGATTATTTCTTTCTGGACACCGAACAGCCGGAAGAAGTGCAGGAGCGGCTGAAACCGTTGTCCCGCATCATGAAGCCGGTGTGCGTCGGGAAAGACTTTGTTCCGGTTTACCCGGAAGAACAGCGATTTCTTGAAGAATTGATGGATGAGCGCCATGTCATACAGAAATCGACCGGAAATCTGATTGACGGACAGTTCGAGATTTACGAGGGGCCGCTTCAGGATGAGAAAAAGTACATGCTGATTAAGAAGGTGGACAGGCACAGAAGGCTGGCCAATCTGGAAGTAAAGCTTCTGGGGACGGTAAGACAGGTTCAGGTCACACTGGAAATCGTAAAGAAAATCAATACGGCAGCTATTGGCGTGCCGGCGCTTGGGGGTATGGAGCGGTGAAAACAATTACAGAAGAACAGGTGGAAGATTTCAAAGTATGGCTTCGGAATGACGTCCGGTTAGGCGAAGAAACCGTGAATCAGTATGTCACCAAGCTAGGGAAGCTAGATGAATTTTTAGACGGAAGAGAAATCACGTCGACATCGCTGGAATCCTTTAAAAACTGGCTGGTGGAGGACAGGCACTACAAAAAAAGCAGCGCCAACACGTTCCTCTTTGCTGTCCGGGGATTTTGCCGTGCCATGAATTGGGAGCCGGAAGTCACAGTCACGGCATACAGTGTAGAACCAACATTGTTTAACGATGGTGGGCGATACATTTCCCGTGCCGATTATCAAAAACTGGTATCCACAGCACTGTATATGGAGGATTACCGACTAATGATGATAATTCAGACATTGTGCCATATGGATCTGCGCGTTTCCGAACTAAAGCTATTAACGGTAGAAGCGGTGAAGAAAGGAAAACTTTCTGTTACAAGGAGAAAACATACCAGGGAGCTGGTGATCCCGGATTATCTGCAAGAGTCGCTGCTGATATATAGCCGTCAGATGAAATTTAAAAATGGAATTTTGTTCCGCACGCCGGTAGGAAATCCCATTGACCGCTCTTATATGTGGAGAAATGTCAAGCAGCTCTGCCGGCTGGCGGGAGTGGACGAGGAGCGGGTGAATCTTCAGAAATTGAAGATGCCGAGGATGCACGATTATTATCCGTTTTATCCGATGGTGGATAGTTCGATGGAGGATAAACTGTGAAAAATAATTGAGATAAAAGCAAGCGATGCATTTGGAGGCGAATATGTGGTATGTGGTGCAGACGATGGCCGGGCAGGAACAGGACTGCCTTGCTGTGTGCAGGGAAAAGATAGATTCGTCCTTATATAAGGAAATG
>CANRJU010000393.1 GCA_947631075.1 uncultured Lachnospiraceae bacterium | reverse complement strand
CGGATCTCAAAATCGGGACACTCCCGCCCCGCCGCCAGAGTGTAACGGGAATCCGTCACCACGACCTGCCGCCCGCGGGACAGATAGACGTAGCCCTCCCCCGCGAAACCGGCTATATGCCGCATATTGGCAGGATCCACAAGAAGCAGCGCCTCTACCTGGGCGGCGTGAAGTATTTTCTGCCAAATTTCTTTTTCCATCTCTGTCTCCCCTTTTCCGCCCGCATCTTGCAGCGGTATTCTCTCAAAACGATTTTTTCCAGAATCCGCTTTAACACGATCTGGAACTCCTCATGCTTATTGATGGGCTTCACCAGAAAATTTTTCATTCCGATGCGCTTGGCCCCGAAAATGTCCGTAAAAAGCTGGTCCCCCACAAAGACCGTGTTGTCCGGTCTTGTGTCCATCAGCTCCATGGCATAATAATAACCCTTTTTCGCCGGTTTATGCGCGTTGAACACCGTGTGGACGCCAATGTCCTCGTTGAACATATGCACCCGCTTCTTTTTGTTGTTGGAGATCAGGCAGCACTCGAAGCCTATTTTCTTCAGGCGCTCAAATAAATCCTTGGCCTTTTCGCTGGCGCCCTCCCCGTGCTCCACCAGCGTGTTGTCGATGTCAAACAGTATGCCCCGGTAGCCGTCCCGATACAGCTTTTCGTAATTGATGGAATAGGTGGATCCCACCGTCTGATCGGGAAAAAATCGTTCAAACATAGGTCTTGTTCCTTTCCGCGGATATTGCCCCTCATTCCGGAGCGTTTATGTGATTATGCGCTCTTGCGCCTATTTTTCACACGATCCTCCTGCTATGGATTTCAAATGGGTGATGAACTGCTCCGCCACCCGGCCGGAATAGCCGCCGTTTCGTATGCTCCAGGCGTTGGCCTGTCTAAGAAGCTCCTCGTCGTCCAGAGCGATGTCCGGATTCTCCTTCGCCAGTCCCAGCACGATCGTGTCGAATTCCTTCTTCTGGGGACGGCTGAAATTGATAGTGACGCCAAAGCGGGCCACGAGAGACAGCTTTTCCTGCATCGTATCCGAGCGGTGCAGCTCGTCGTCGGACATGTCGGAGCGGTCGCTCCACGTCTCGCGGATCAGATGGCGCCGGTTGGAGGTGGCGTAGATCAGCACGTTGTCCGGCCGCACCTCCAGGCCCCCCTCGATCACCGCCTTTAAGTACTTGTACTCGATCTCAAATTCCTCAAAGGAGAGATCGTCCATATATATGATAAATTTGTAATTCCGGTTCTTGATCTGCTCGATAATCGCGGAGAGGTCCTGGAACTGGTGCTTGTACACCTCGATGAGCCGCAGGCCCTTCTCGTAGTACCGGTTTAAAATCGCCTTGATGCAGGTGGATTTTCCCGTGCCGCTGTCCCCGAACAGGAGGCAGTTGTTAGCCTTTCTCCCCTCCACGAATGCCTCCGTGTTCTCAATCAGCTGCTGCTTCTGCCGCTCGTAGCCGATGAGGTGGTCGAGCGTCACGTCGCTGGTGTGGGTGATCGGCGAGAGGAACATCTCCTCGCCCCGGTGAACCACCCGGAACGCTTTGTTGAGGCCGAAGCGCCCCACGCCGTACCGCCGGTAGAAATCCGTCACGATCTCAAAGAAATCATATCCGCTCTCCGCCTTGCAGAGCTTTTCCGCCAATTCCCGCACTTTCTCGCTAACGCTCTTGTTGTAGGTATTTTCCGCCTTGGCCATGGAGTGATAGTGGGTCAGTATGTCAAAGCAGTCAATTCCCAGCCGCTCCTCAATGTGGGAAAAATCGTAGTGGAACAGATAGTAAAAGCAGTCCATGTCCTGAAGCACAATCTCATTGACGGTGGCGTCCTCCGAGGCTCCCACTGTCTCGCAGATGATGCTGAACGGATTTTCATCCGTCGCCAGAATATAGGCAATGTAGCACTGCCACAGGTTTTTGTCAAAGCCGTAGCGGGTAGCGAGCTCCAAGAGCCTGTACACCTGGCCGTAGGTCTCCTTCACCAGTTTCTCTGTAGGTATATCTCCCTTTTTCCGGTGCAGCTTCTCCGTTACCTTGCTCAGTTTCATGAGAATGCTGTCCGGCTCGCCCTTTCCATACATAATAAGTCTGGCAATATACTGATACATGATAACCTCCTTTTCTGAGCGAACAAGTTCGCTTTAGCGACTTGTCGCGAAGAGGCGATGAGAAAGCTGCGTAGCAGTTTCTCATCTGCCATCAAAGCAATTTGTTTTCGCTCAGAAACAAATTGCCGTGTGAAAAATAAGCTATCGAGCTTATTTTTCGCACTACCTCCATTTCTACATCTGTTCTAAATCAATACACTGGATATTATCCATATTTTCCGCCATGGCCGCCAGTTCCGACGTAAAGCCCTCTTTGGAAAACAGATAATAATAGTCCGCGTCTTTTCCCGTCTGCTCGATATCCTTCAAAAGCCGCTCGAAGTCCTTCATATCCATTGGCTTTTTCCCCCACAGGCAATTTCCCACCAGCATCTCGCCCCCCTCGCTGCCGGCGATCAGC
>CANRJU010000392.1 GCA_947631075.1 uncultured Lachnospiraceae bacterium | reverse complement strand
CACTTGAATATGTGAGGACTGCAAAAAGCTACAATTCATGACAGCATTCATAATAAGCTCACGAATACTGTCCGGGGGCAACTCGTAAATATCCTGACGATAAAGTCCTTCTATCCTGGCTCCAAGGCGAATGTTGCGAAGTACAAACTGAAACGCTTCCTCTGCCTGCTCCCACAACGGACCTTCGTAATCACGTTTATCTACAAAAACTGTTCTCGTTGTTCCCTTAAACATACCGCACTGAATTTTAGACAGAAATGTATCCTGTCCGGTCAGAAAAACATAGGCATTTGTCGGATAAATATCTCCATTCTCGTCTTCCGCCAAAACACCCCAGTTCAACAGGACATTTTTGGTCACATCTTTAATCTTTTCTCTCTGAGTACTGTTTTTACAGTTAGAAAGTGCAACTCTTTTCATGTCCGTACAGAGCTTTTCGATGTCCTGATCCGATAGGTTCAAATCCTTCCGAATCACCATATCATAAGAGCGTCCCTCAGATTCATAATACATTTCCTGGGTCATTGTCCGGTCAGCTTTTCTGGTAGTTCCGGAAACCCGCATATAAACGCCATTCGTGATACCATCTTGTTTAATATAATACGGCTTTTGTTTCCCCGTGCCAATTTCAACAATAATAATCGTCTTCCCGTCTATTGTCTGTGGATAAATATCAGGAACAATTACCGGCTCACAGCTGTCGGAAATCGCATTTGTAATGGCATCCATCTCATGGAAAATAATCTCCTCAGGGACACCCACAATATCTTTGGTTTTGTCATCAACCCCAAAAACAATACGTCCACCTTTTCCGTTCGCAAACGCCACAACAGATTTCATATATTTAATACTTTTTTCCGGACGACTTACTTTAAATTCTATATTCTTGGATTCACCGGCCAAAATTTCCCCTTTGGTCATAATACACCTCCTGATAATAAACTTTCTTCATTGCCTGTTTTTAACATTCTTCTTAAATTCTTCTATCATCGCCTGCTGTTCAGCCGATGGAACGTTATCTGATGCCGCTTGACCTGTTGTGATGTTATTATATGCATCATCCCAGGTGTGGAGAAGATTCTTTATTTGCTCGCCTAACTAGCTGGTATCGATTTGCTTAAAATCAAACCGTGGCAGAAAAGAAGCTGCAATCTCCACATTAAGCTTCAGAATATCATCCTTCACAGCATTGATCGTAGGTGTGATAAGATATTTTGTCAGCAGTTCCTTAATCAAAGTTATCAACCCCCATTTCAAATGGGGAGTAATTTTAACCCCTCCAGGGTATTTCTCTGGTTCCGCCAAAGGCGGGGTTTCGCAGTACCTTTCTTACTGGTTGCCTCCTAAAGGAGGCTCTTTACTTTCTCGTGTCTTCCAGTTTGTCATTCTCTTCCTGCTCCTGAATATATTTTCGTATGGTTTCTTCATTCACATTTCCAACCGTTGATACATAATATCCTCTCGCCCAGAAATGTCGATCTCCCCACTTGCTTCTATACTCCGGATGTCGGTCAAATAACATCAGCGTACTCTTTCCTTTCAAGCATGACATAAATTCTGATACACTAATCTTAGACGGTATTCCTACGTACATATGAATGTGATCCGCACATACTCTCCCATCTATTAGTTGTACCCGTTTCATCTCACACAATTTTTTAATGATTTCTACCAAGTCCTTCTTCGTTTCTCCATACATGACTTTTTGCCTATATTTAGGAATAAACACTATATGGTAGGTGCAATTCCAGCGTGTATGTGTTATACTTTGATTGTCCATATTGGACACCTCCTATGTTTTGATATGGCCTGCGAAACCAATATCATTATAACATAGGAGACTTTTTTTGGTACTTTAGGTCACGCTACGGCTTCGCCTGTTCCCCCATCTCAAATGGGGGATTAATAAACTTTTTCATTTATGATGCAAATTTCCCCTCGTCAGCTCAGATCTGAATGTTAACATGTACTGCACCCGCGTTCTCTATGGTCTTTTTTATTTTATCGTATTGTTTCATAAAATTATTTATATCATTTTGGAGCTCTTCATCCGCATACTTAGAACCCACTGCGCGAAACCACTCCAGGTACGCCGGTCGCATCCACTTTTTATACTGCTCAAAAAGATCCCGTCTCGCCTTTTCATCCTCCCAATTCAAATCCGCAAATCGTTCGCGGAGCGTATTGGCAAGCTCTCTGTCCGAGGCCGACCTCAAACGGCTGTTTCTTCCATCGTCCATATTTTCAAGAAAAGTCCACTTTACATAATCCGGAAGATCTCCATTTGCTACATAATCTCTTATCGTCTGAATTTTTGGCATAGTCCTTATAGTCCAGCTCACCTATGCTTACACCGGATACTACATCCCGGAATACCTGATTGACCGACTGCATTTCAGAGGCAGTAAATTCAACGCCGTTCAGTATGTAAATCCTCTTATTATCTGAATAATCGTTATTACATCTGGTAAGGTCAGACGCTGAAAATTCCACTTTCCTCTGTTTTACATTCTGCTGAA
>CANRJU010000391.1 GCA_947631075.1 uncultured Lachnospiraceae bacterium | reverse complement strand
CGTTTCACGGCCGAAAGTCCTCCTGCCCCGGCTCCCCGTACAAAACGGCCGTGAAACGGGCCTGACGGAGCGCCTCCGCCCGGCCGCGGGGGAGCCGCTCCAGGGAAAATTCCGGGTGGTCGTTCTGGAGAAGCGAGATGTCTTTCATGTCCAGGGCGGCCAGCTTCTTTTCAATCTCGTCCGCCAGGAGAGACGCCGTCTCCTCCTCCATCCCCCAGAATCGGGCGTAGAACTGATTTAACAGGATATGGATTTCCTTTCGGATCAGCTCGTTTCTGTATCCGCGGATGTCCACCGAAAAATCCCTTCGAAAGCTCTCCATCATGGACGCCTCGATCCGGCGGTGGGCCTCTATATAATCCCGGATTTTTTCGGGGGACGGGGAGGCCGTTATCGAGGCGTTTTCCCCGCCGCCTGCCCTCCTGTAGTGAAAGACCACCTTGTCAAGCCCCGTGATCCTCCGGCAGCGATAGACGTATTCCATCAAAAAAGCCCCGTCCTCTGAGTAAGAGACGGGGGGAAAGCACAGGGAAAATGCCTCGATGATCTCCCGCCGGAACAATTTGTTGCAGAGAGAAAATGTCCACAGAATCCGGGGATCGTATTTGCCGATTTTTTTCTCCCTCACCAGACAATCGAGCTCATGGACCGGATAGGCGCGAAAGCGGTCGAAAATATCATACCGGGCAATGACCAGATCCGCCTTTCGCTCCGCCGCCCGGCCGCAGAGCGCGTCCAGGGCGTCCGGCTCCAGGATGTCGTCCGCGTCGAAAAAATAGACGTACTCCCCCGACGCCGCGGCAAGTCCTGTGTTCCTCGCCGCGGAAGGGCCCTTATTTTCCTGGCGGATCACCCGCAGCGCCGGATAGTTTCTCCCGTACTCCGCGAGGATTTCCCCGGTGCCGTCCGCCGACCCGTCGTCCACGACAATCACCTCGTAGTCCTTCATGGACTGGCAAAACAGGCTGTCCAGAGTCTCCCTCAGATATTTTTCCGCGTTATAGGCGGCCACAATAACTGAAACCTTCATGATAATCCTCACGCCTCCCGGTCCCGATCGGAGTCGCCGCCCTCAATTATTTCATCGATCAGATAAATGGGCCTGTCTTTAATTTCCGTAAACAGAATGGCTATATACTCCCCGATCACCCCTACTACCACCATCAGGACAGCGAACATAAAGCTCATAAACACAATAATCGTCGAATATCCGGGCGGCACGTTGAACAGCACCTTATTGATAATGGTGTAGATCATCAGCGCCACGCCAAATAACGCCGTCACGCTTCCCGTATAAATTCCCAGCTTCAAGGGCATGTCCGAAAAGCTGAACAGCGTGTGCAGCGAAAACTCCCACAGCTTTTTTATGCTGTACTTGCTCTCGCCCGCCACCCGTCCGGCGGCCTCGTACTCGATCGTGACCCGCCGAAAGCCCACATTCTGGATAAAACCGCGCAGAAACCGGATTTTTTCCCGGTACTCTTTCCTCATGATCTGCACGACCTTTTCGTCGATTCCGAAAAAATCCGAGGCGTTGTTCTCAAATTTCACGGGGGACATCCAGTTCAGAATCCGGTAAAACGCGCCCGACGTAATTCTTTTAATCAGACCGGCGTCCTCATTTTTCGTGCGCACCATATTTACGATCTGGTATCCCTCCCCATCGATAGCCTCAATAATTTTCGGAATGTATTCCGGCGGATGCTGGAGATCGGCGTCCATGCATATCACCGCGTTCCCTCTTGAGTGGTCGATGCCCGCCGTCATAGCCGCTTCATGGCCAAAATTGCGGCTGAAGCTGACCACCCGCACCTTTTCATTTTCCCGCGCGAGCTGTCTCAGTATGGACAGGCTTTCGTCCGTGCTCCCATCGTTGACAAATAGCAATTCATAGTCCCATGCAAGGCTCTCCAGCACCGTTCTGATCTTCTGATAGAACAGTTCAAGCGCCATTTCTTCATTGTATACCGATACAACTATAGATATTTTTTTCATACTGCGTAGTCCTCATACCTGGCTTTTTTATTATCAGCAATCCTTGTAATATTATACGGATTTTCTCTGTGACGTCCCCTGCGGCCGCACGGCTCATGGTTCTGTGTACTCCCACACAGCCTTTAACTGAACGTCCTCCGGAATTCCGTAAAACAGCTTATACCGCTCCCCCCAGGGCTCCTCTGTGGGAGTGGGAACCCATATATAGGATTCATAGGGCAGATGGAGAATTTCAATTTCCCGCTTCCCCTGCTCCAGCTCCTTTTGAATATGCGCCAGGCGATCCCGCTCCGCCTGCCGCACGGATGTAAATATGCTCAGATAAAACAGCAAGCCCACGCCCGCCACCGCCGTACAGGCAGAGGCAAACGCGCGGCCGCCCATCCACGCCCGGACACGCCCCGGCAGATGACGGCACAGCTCCGCCAAAAATCCGATAAACATGACATAAGTAATGAAAAAGCAGCGGCTTCCTATGGGCGTCACGACTAACAGAGGCGCGGTCAGACAGAAAATGCTGCCCGTCCA
>CANRJU010000390.1 GCA_947631075.1 uncultured Lachnospiraceae bacterium | reverse complement strand
GGACGTTATCGCCTCGGAGGATCAGACCGGGGAACGGGAGCGGGATATGCTCACCGGGCTTATGCTCCGGGCAGAGGGAGAGCAGGCAATCAACGACATCATGTACCGGGAAGGCGGCTGCCTGTGCCTGTTTGACGTGGACAATCTCAAGAGAATCAATGACTCTCTGGGACATCTCAGTGGGGATCATTTGCTGCAGAAGGCGGGAGAGGTCTTGAAGGAGCACGAGGAGGGCAATATCGTATGTCGTCTGGGCGGCGACGAGTTCGTGCTGTTCATACCGGGGGCGGATGAGAAGAAGGGGGCAAATGCGGCCGCGGAGATCATCCAGTCCTTTAACGCCAGGCGGGAGGAGGATGTGATGATGCAGGCGGTCTCTTTGTCCGCCGGTATATGCGCCTGCCGCCAGAGGGCGGATTATCAGCAGGTGTTGGAGAATGCGGACAAGGCGCTGTATTTTGTCAAGCAGAGCGGAAAGGCGAATTTTCATATTTATGTGCAGGAACAGGAGCCTATGCAGGCGGTGCGCAGCAGCGATATGAACGTGCTGATTCAGGGAATCGAGAACGGCGGGAACTATTCGGGAGCGCTGGATGTGGAGTACCGCATGTTTACCAAGCTGTATGAATATATGAAGAATCTCGACAAGCGTTACTCTCAGGAGACGACCCTTGCGCTGATTACGCTGGACGCCAAGAGCGGCACCGATATCAATGAGCAGGAAAAGGCCATGAGCTGTATGGAGCGGGCGATTCGCTCTACGATCCGCAGCACGGACGTCTTTTCCCGGTACAGCGCGGTGCAGTTTCTGGTGATTTTGGTACAGCCCGGCGGGGAGGGAGATATCAAGGCGATTATGCGCCGGATTATGAACAATTATGTGAAGTTCTACGGGAGCACGGCAATCGGCGCTACCTACGAGTTTGCCAGCATGATTCAGGAGAATGAGAAGGCGACGAAGCAAAAGCTCCAGCAGTCATCTCAGTGATTGTTGTCCACACGGGCATAGTTATATAAAAAGGAGGTTCTGTTATGGAACGGTTAAAGGGAAAAGTGGCAGTTATTACCGGAGGAAATTCGGGAGTGGGAGCGGCGACGGCGAAGCTGTTCGCCAGTGAGGGCGCCTCGGTGATTATTACGGCCCGCAGGGAGGTCGCACTGGCGCAAATTGCCGATGAGATTACACAGGCGGGAGGGGACGTTCTGGCGATTTCCACGGATATTTCCAAGCCGGAGGATCCGGAGCGACTGATGAGTACGGTTATGGACAAGTACGGGAAGATTGACATTCTCGTAAATAACGCGGGCATCTTAGAGGAGGGGTTAAAGCCGATCGACCGGTACTCGGATGAGGATCTGGACCGCATTGTGGAGACCAATCAGAAGGGAACCATGCGCTGTATGCGGGCGGCGAGCCAGAGGATGAAGGAGGGAGCCAGCATTGTGAATGTGGCTTCCGTAGCGGGATATGAGGGCTGCGGAGGCGCGGCTTATGTCTCCTCCAAGGCGGCGATTATCGGCGTGACCAAGCACACGGCCCTGCGCTTCCAGGCTCAGGGAATCCGCTGCAATGCTGTGTGTCCGGGCACCATTGTGACGCCCATGACATCTTCTATGAAGGCGGATGAGCTGGATCAGGATATGTTCGGCGCTATGGCTACTCATTCGAATCTTCGGACTCAGCCCTGCACGGCGGAGGATGTGGCCAATATCCTTCTGTTCTTGGCCAGCGACGAGTCCCGCGCTGTGACCGGGCAGATTCTTGTCACGGATTTCGGCGCAAGCCTGTGATTTTGAACCATGTGAGTTCGATAAATTGCTGAGAACGGAGGATTTACATGTATAAGAGTAAGAGATATTTCTTTAGCTATGAAGAAGTAGAGGACGAAGGAAAAGGCCCGGAGGATTTGTTTGAGACTATTTTGAACGACCCGGAACTCCCGTCCTTAGAGGAAATCGTCATTGGCCCGTGGGGCGAGGCGTGGGATGGTTCGGTTCAGCCGGTCGTGGATGGAATCGTGGCGAATAAGGACCGTTTTTCCCGCATTAAGAGCTTGTATTTTGGCGACATGGATTATGAGGACTGCGAGGTTTCCTGGATTATGCAGGCGGATTACTCGGAGCTTTGGGGCGCTGTGCCGCAGCTTGAAAAGCTGACGATTAAGGGAAGTACGGATCTGGAACTGGGAGAGATCGCGCACGAGAACCTGCAGTCATTAGAGATTATCTGCGGCGGCCTTCCGTCAGAGGTTATAGAGCAGATTGCCGGGGCCAAGCTGCCGAATTTAAATCGTCTGCTGCTCTATATCGGCGTGGAGGAATACGGATTTGACGGCGATCTGGATACGATTAAGGATATGTTGGCCAAGTCGGATTTTCCGAAACTGACATATCTTGGCATCACGGACAGCGACATGCAGGACGAGGTGACAGAGGCGGTGCTGGAGTGCAAGTACATTGACCAGATCGAGGTGCTGGACCTCTCGATGGGAACCCTGACGGACAAGGGCGGACAGCTCCTTCTC
>CANRJU010000389.1 GCA_947631075.1 uncultured Lachnospiraceae bacterium | reverse complement strand
TCGTAATCCACATCCTGCAGATCGTCAAAGAACAGGCGCAACTGCGACACTAAAAACATTCCTTTATAGACAATGGTTCGGGACGAGAGAGACACCACATAGGTGTTCTCATTGGACTGCTCAAATACCCGGCGGGCAATGTAGAGCTTTCGGTCGAAATCCAGTCCCTTTTCCACATTTTTCGGCTTTTTCACAAAGCACTGCATGATGTACGGCATGCACTCCACCGCGCGCTTGCCGAGAATATCCGGCGCGATCGGAACCTCGCGCCATCCGAGAAACTCCATTCCCTCCTTAATGACAATCGTCTCAAACATCTTCTTGGCCTGATTGCGCTTGAGCTCATCCTGCGGGAAGAAGAACATTCCGACGCCGTACTCTCTCTCGCCGCCGATCTCGATTCCCATCTCCTTTGCCACCTTGCTGAAAAACTTGTGGGAAATCTGCAGCAGGATACCTACTCCGTCCCCCGTCTTTCCCTCGCCGTCCTTGCCGGCGCGGTGCTCTAAGTTGGCGACAATTTCCAGCGCGTTCTTCACCGTGTCGTGCGTCTTTTTGCCCTTGATATTGACAATGGCTCCGATTCCGCAGTTGTCGTGCTCAAAGCGGGGATCATAGAGGCCGATCGGCTCTCTTTTACATTCTTCTACATACTGGCTCATGAATAATTCCTCCTATCTCGCAAATGGTCGATTGACCTTTTTCCGGTACATCTGACCGACAAAAACGCCAGATATGTGCACAAAAAATACACATGTCTGACGCCTTTGTCTCTCAATATTATATAACAGGTATTCCTAAATGGCAAGTGTTTTTTGAAAAAGCTATCTTTCTGTTATTCCCCGCCCCTACACTACCGGCTTCTCCGTGCTGACCACGCCCTTGTCGAAGTAGTATATTTCGTCGCACAGCACCTCGATGTCCTCGTTGTTGTGGCTGGCTATGATGACCAGCCGCCCGCGCTCCTTCTGCTCCAGCAGGATCTTCCGGATCTCCCGCACCCCGTCGTTGTCCAGGCCGTTCATCGGCTCGTCCAGAAGCAGCAGGTCCGGGTCCTCCATCAGCGCCTGGGCGAGCCCCAGCCGCTGCCTCATCCCCATGGAATACTTCCTCACATGTTTCCGGCTGTCCGGGTCCAGCCCCACCTGACGGATGGCCCCGCGGATCTGCTCCCTGTCCGCTATGCCCTTGATCATCGCCAGCAGCTTCAAATTCTTATATCCCGAATAGTCCGGCAGGAAGCCCGGGCTCTCGATGACCGCGCCCACGCTCTCCGGGGCGCTGATGTCCTTCCCGACCCGCTTCCCGTCGATGGCCACATAGCCCGACGTGGGGTACACGAACCCCAGGATGTGCTTCATGAGCATTGTCTTTCCGGAACCGTTGCGGCCCACGAACCCGTATATCTTCCCGGACTCCATCTCCATCGCGACGTCTTTCAGCACCGTCGCGTCCCCGAACTTCTTAGTCAGTTCCTTAATCTCCAGTTTCATCACACGACACCTCGATCACTATTTTTTTGCTAGCCAGCCCGATTGCCGCCACAAGCGCCACAAGGAGCACGCCGTACAGGAGGCAGACCAGGGGAATGTTCAGGCGGCTCATGTCATTTACATAATCCAGAAGTTCAATGCTGGTCCAGCAGATGGGCGAGAACAGGGGCGACCAGAAGTCCGTTTCGTAAATATACTGCATCAGCACCGGATCCAGCATGACAAAAAAGGCGGCGGCCACCACTCCCCAGAACCTGCTCCGGGCCAGCAGGTTGACCAGGTAGGTGACCATGCCCAGAAAGGTCATCGACGCCCATCCCGCAAAAAACGTATACGCCTGACACTCCATCGGGTTCAGGTACCGGACCGCATCCCCCGGCAGATCGATCCCCACCGGGTACATCTGCAGCAGCTCCAGAGCGGAATGCTGATCCGTCCCGAATATGTAGTCTGTCAGCCCACTCCCCCACGCATTCTCAAAGCTCGTGGCAGGGACCGTAATCAGAAGGCAGCACAGGGCCAGGAACAGCATAAAGAAAAGCGACGCCATGGCGATATAGACGCACTCTCCGATCCACCACCGGTTCCGCCTGCTGCGCAGGACCGCGTAGGGCGTTATCTTATACATAAAGGGCGCGTCGCAGACCAGCAGGATGAACAGTGTGTAGAACAGCGCCTTGGGCGCCCGCAGGGAGATCCACGACGGGTAGTGAAGCAGGGGCAGGAGGCAGAAAGTGATTTCCCTGCCTTCTCCCCGGGCATATGCCGCGTACCCGCCGATATAGTCTGCCGTCAGGAGCGCCGCGAACGCCAGAAGGATCCATACACGGTAATCCCTTTTCCACCTTCCGAAATTCAGAAGGGAGAACGCGAATATATTCTTAAATGCAGCCATTTTTCACCCTCCATTCCAGTCTTTTTCTGAAGACCAGCCCGCATGCGTAAATAGCCAGGACCGGATACAGCATGCACCAGGCCAGGTCCACTGCCTGGAATTCGCGCCCTTTCGTGACCACCGGCATGAGCTGGATCACGCCCAGG
>CANRJU010000388.1 GCA_947631075.1 uncultured Lachnospiraceae bacterium | reverse complement strand
CGTGCGCCAGGTGAACGTCGCACTCCGGCATCCCCAGAAAATGACACGCCTGATAGGCCGCCACCGCCACGGACAGCGCGCGCGAATCCGCCATTCCCACATCCTCGCTGGCAAAGCGGACCAGCCTCCGTGCGATATAGAGCGGCTCCTCCCCGCCGTCCAACATCCGGTACATCCAGTAGACAGCCGCGTCCGGATCGCTGTTTCGCATCGACTTGTGAAGCGCCGATATCAGGTTGTAGTGCTCCTCCCCGTTCTTGTCATAGAGGAGCGAGCGGCGGTTCATGCACTGCGCCAGGACCTCCTCGTCCACGCACAGCACGGCATTTTCATCCATCCTGCCGTTGAACACCGCCATTTCCAGCGTGTTCAGCGCCGTCCGCGCGTCCCCGTTGGCAAACCGGGCGATAGTGGACTGATGCTTATCCTCAATGGCAATCTGCATATTGCCGAGCCCCTTCGGGCTCTTCAGCGCGTGACGGAGCAGCTCTAGCAGATCCTCCTCCGACAGCGCCTTCAATATAAATACCTTACAGCGCGATAAAAGCGCCGAATTGATTTCAAATGAGGGGTTTTCCGTCGTGGCGCCGACTAAAATTATACTCCCCTTTTCCACATAGGGCAGAAACGCGTCCTGCTGCGCCTTGTTAAAGCGGTGAATCTCGTCGGTAAACAAAAGCGTGCGAATCCCCAGCCGGCGGCTGGCCTCCGCGCGGTTCATGACCTCCTTCACTTCCTTGATTCCGCTGGTCACGGCGCTAAATTCCACGAACTCCGCCTGTGTCTGCGCGGCGATAATCCGTGCCAGCGTCGTCTTTCCCACCCCCGGCGGCCCCCAGAAAATCATGGAGGAAATCTGATCCGACTCAATCAGGCGGCGCAACAGCTTTCCTTTTCCCACCAGATGCTTTTGTCCCACATACTCATCCAGATTGTCCGGTCTTAGCCGGCTCGCCAACGGAGCCGCCACCTCCCTGTCGTCAAAAAGACTCATCTGTTCCATCTGTCCTTACCTGCCTTCCACAACTTGTCGCGCATGAAAACCAGCGCGCAATTATAGCTCCAGCGAATCCGCATTGAGCAGAAAATCATATATATTCACAAATAATATGCCGTCTTCATTGTAAAATGGTTTCGGCGTATCGGATGTAACCACTATTTTTTTAAAGGAATCATTTATTTTTAAAAAAGGGCGGATTTCCTGTTCCGTCTTTTCCGCCGAACCCAGCGTGTACGCAGACTGAATATAATATTTTTTAAAGCCCTTAGTGCAAATAAAATCCACTTCCAGCTGCTTTTTCACCGGCTTACCCTCCCGTCCCTTGTCCAGGACTGTAAGGTTCCCGACGTCCACGCGGAATCCGCGTATTCTCAATTCATTGTAAATCACATTTTCCATAGCGTGCGTCACTTCCATCTGCCTGTACCGGATGCGCGAATTTCTAAGTCCCATATCCGTGAAATAATATTTTAAGGGAGTCCCTATATAGGATTTTCCCTTAATATCGTACCGGTTCGCCTCCTCAATCAAAAAAGCGTCCTCCAGATATCCGATATATTTCATAATAGTCGTCGCCGTAATTTTTGACTGATTTACGCTCTTAAATGTCTTTTGCAGCTTATTCGGATTGGTCAGAGAGCCGATTGCCGACGACAGCACGTCTAACAACGCCCCCATTTCCCCTATATTTCTGATTTTATTTCTCTTTTTTATATCCGTGAGATACATTTCCTCAAAAAGATTGTCAAGCAGCATCATTTTCTGCTCCTGCGTTTCTGCTAACGCCACAAGGGGGATGCCGCCATACATAATATACTCGTTCCATCCGTCATACCGATTTCCGTTATATATGGTCATAAACTCTGAAAAGCTCAATGGATACATGTGAATTTCATCGCCCCTGCCCCCAAATTCCGTCGCTATATCTCTTGAGAGAAACCTCGCGTTGCTGCCGGTCACATAGATGTCGCAATTTTTCCTGTCCGCAAGACCGTTGAGGACGCTCACAAATTCATCTAACAGCTGCACCTCGTCCAAAAGAATATAATATTTCTCCCCGTTCTCAATCTTCTCTCTTATCCAAGGGTAAAATATCTTCGGATCGCGATACTCTATGTTGTCGTACAGGTCAAAGGACATCTCGATTATATGTCCTTCATCAACGCCGCTCTCAATCAGGTACTTTTTAAAAAGCGTGCGCATCAGGTAGGATTTTCCGCACCTTCTAATGCCGGTAACAATTTTAATCAATCCATTTCCCTTGCGCCTGATTAGCTTTTCCAAATAATAATCTCTCTGAATCTCTATCTCCATAACAATCCTCTTTCCAGGCGAAAATAAGCCCTTTTACTTCTCCTTTACAAAAAACAGCATACACAAAAGCATCACAACCGGGAACACGACCGCCGCCAATATCCCCGCCCGCAGATTATTTCCCAGCACGCCGGACACAAAGCCTGCCACCGAGGGGCCGCCGGAGCACCCCAGATCGCCCGCCAGGGCCAGCATGGCAAACAGCGCCGTTCCTCCTCCCCTTA
>CANRJU010000387.1 GCA_947631075.1 uncultured Lachnospiraceae bacterium | reverse complement strand
CCACTTTACAGTGATCTGCTTTTTATTTCGGGAAATCACAGACGCGATTTCTGATTTTTTCAGCGACACATCTGAATCGTCCGTCAGGGTCGTCTCGGGAACCCGCACTTCATCCGTCGGCGGATCGGCAGAGGGATCCGTTGAGGAGGGACTGTCAGCCGGTTCTCCGCTTGCCACGGGCGCATCCGTTGATGACGGAGCATCCCCCGGTTCTCCGCTCGCCACGGGCGCATCCGTTGGGGACGGGGCATCCCCCGGTTCTCCACTCGCCATGGGCGCATCCGTTGAGGACGGACTGTCATCTGGTTGTCCGCTCGTCACGGGCGCATCCGTTGAGGATTGACCGCCCTCGGGTCCTGCGCTTGCCACGGGCGCGCTGGTGACAACTGCCTGCGTCGGCGCAGGAGTGTCTGTCGGAGCCGGCGTCTGATAGTCCCCCGGCGCCGCTGTTCCCGTGTAAGCTACAGCGGCGGCCACATCCAGCGTGCCGCCGGTCCGCACAAGGCCGTCCAGAGAATCCAGCTTTCTGGCGCTGTTCAGAATTGCCCGCTTCACCTGCGCGGCGCTCCAGTCACTGTGGCTGGCAAATACCAGCGCGGCGGCTCCGGATACCATAGGCGCGGCCATAGACGTTCCCGTCATGATCTCGTAGCCGGACCGATGGGTACTTGTGCCGTTGATCTGGGTTCCGGGAGCTGCCAGATCCACATATACATCACTGTAATTGGAGCTGTAATGCAGCGTGCCGTCGCATTTTAAATTGGCGACAACAATGACATTGTCCAGACCGTAGCAGGACGGATACCGATGAACCTCATTTAAGTCAAATCCGGCTCCGTGAGAAAAGGATTCCCCGTTGCCAGCGGCGGTGACAAAAAGCATATCCGATTCCTTCATGACCTGATACAGCTCCTCGTTCCTGTTTGCAAGACCAAGGCTGATATTGCAGACAGACGCGCCATTGTCCTCGGCGTACCGGATGCCCCGGATCAGATCCTCCACGCTTCCCGCCTGATCCGGCCCGCCTACCGTCTTCACCGGCATCACCTGAACGGCGTCGATTCCACCCGCAATTCCCCTTACGCCCTCAATGGCAACCTCAGAGCCTCCCTCAACGCCCGCGAATCCTGTATTTCCCTCATCATCGGCAATAATCGTGCCCGCGCAGTGGGTTCCGTGGGCGTCCTCCGTGCTGCTGCGGGAATTGTAGACGACATTTGTCTCCTTGTAAAAATTCCATCCGTCCGTGTCGTCGATAAATCCATTTCCATCGTTGTCGATTCCGTCCCCCGCAATCTCGTCCTCATTTTTCCAGAGCCCGCTGGCAAGCGCCGGATGATCGATATCCACGCCCGTATCGACCACGGCGACAATGCATTTTTCCGTAAAAAGGTCCGCTTCCTGCCTGACCGGGCCGATATCAATATCCATTCCCTCCACGGCGCGCACCGTCTCCATATTGCTGTACCAGGAGGATTCATTGTCCTCGTACACAAAACTTCCGTCGTTTAAAAACGCCCAGTTCGGCACGGCCATAAACATCAACAGAAGCCGGGCTGTCAAAACCCTCCACATCGCACATCATCCTTTCAAGCCACTGTTTCTCTTTCGCTATCAGGCATTTCTCACATCTACTCAATCGTAAGAATATCCACAAAACCCGTGACCTCAAACACTTCCATAACCTCGTCATTAGCATTTTTGATCACCATCTCACCCTGCCTGTTCATAATCTTCTGCGCCGACAAGAGCACGCGCAGGCCCGCCGACGAAATATACTCAAGACCCGCGAAATCAATTACTAATTCCTCGACGCCGTCGATTTCCGCCTTCAGTTCCGTCTCCAGCTCGGGCGCCGTCATCGTGTCCAGCCGCCCCTCTACCGCAATTACCAGTGATGTTCCTTCCTTTGTCTTATTGATAACCATAATAATTCCTCCATTCTGTCTATTAATATACCAGACTCCCCCCTAAAAACACCTGACTATTTTCTCTACATATGGTAACCGCCCACAAAGTGGTTTGCCTCTTAAGGTGCAGTTAAAGCCGCCATCTACTTTTCTCCGTACTTCGACTCCTCATGCACTTTGCAGTCATACTCCCGGCGGAGCTCCATCGTGTACTCCATAGGCCTTTCTATAATGTCACTAACATATTCTAATGATTGATTCTTCTCAAACAGATGAAACGCAACGCTCCTTTTTTCTTTCTCTTGCCCCTCGTTCCAGCCGGCCTGATGGCCCTCCTCCCAGCACTCTTCTCCAATTCTCATTCCCAGTCCCGTCATTTTATCTACCTCCCTCCAGAGCTCTTTATTCTCCGAAAAATCTATGTACTTTTTTACTGTTTCCAAAAAATTATCCTTGTGCGGATACATGATGGCGTGCAAAAATTCCAGCATCCCGTTCTTGCCCGCATACTCTCCTGCCTTTTCTTTTTCGTCGATTTCCATTTCGCGAAATATCTGGTTTCCCAATCGAATGATTACCAGCGTCAACAGGTCGTAATCCTTCTTCTCCGGATGGCATTTCCCGTAATTCCGGGT
>CANRJU010000386.1 GCA_947631075.1 uncultured Lachnospiraceae bacterium | reverse complement strand
GTGAAGGGTAAGGATCTGACCGATTTATCCTATAAGAGTGTGGCAAAATGGGCGAAAAAGCAGGTGAAATAAATAAAAGATAGTCGGTATTAAAAAATATTAAAGGAACTGTCGCGCGGGGCATACTTGGCGCACGGTTCCTTTTTTGATATGGTGGATGGCAGCTTAAAAAACAGGTCCCTTATATCCACTAAATAAGCTTCCGTATCATTGGTAAACAAAAGTTTTTTCGCGTTTGCCGCCAGATGAATTTCTACATCGTAATGTAATTTTGCCGGCAATTTTATTTTCATAGAAGAATGGTGGTTCAAGTCAACAAGATAAAAGGGTGCGTTTTCATCCTCCAAATTTCCAAATAATACATAGCTGCCTTTTTTATCAACGGGGTGGAGTTTTTCTTTTACATGCTCCACGGCAAAGGAGTCCCCGTTTGTTATATCATAAATTTTCAGTGTTCTGTTTTTATAGGTATAGGACCATCGCATACTGATTTCTCCGTTATCTTTAAATTCATTCAGGATTTTCTGCGTGCGAAGATCAATCAGATAAGTGCTGTACCATTCGGTATTCTTAACCGTAAAGGGCTCGCCCAGGGTAAGAATCTGATAATCGTCCACAAATTCAATCTCGCTGGCATGGTTGTATCCGTTGATGCCATCCACCCGTTTTTCCGACCGGCTTGCCAGATCAAGAACCGTCCAGTAGCCATCCGCCCGGTAATTGCACAGAATCGTTTTACCGTTAGGCGACATCATAAAATTGCACAGGGCGTCGTCCCCGGTTATTTTATTTATTTCCTGATTTTTTAAATGCAGCTGCGCGACGCACTCCCGGTCTGTTTTCCCATCTCCGTCATACAGAGCCGCATATGCGGTATCGCCGTCCGCATAATGAAAAACCATGTCGATATCTCCTGTGTAGTTAAAGGCGCAGATTTCGTGCTGGATTATCGCGTATTGGAAGGAGAATGAAAATCCGTCATAATTTCCCCGGAAGGAAAGTATCGGCAGTTCCGACAAATCATTATTTTCGACCGAATACACCGTATCCACTATTTCCGCGTCGTCCTGCAAATGATATTCGCATATAAAACTCTCATTCTCGCCTAAAATCCTGGTGTTTTCGCGGATTGCAAGGCTTTTATCCTCATCCGGCTTTTCCGGCGCCGCGTCGTCATCAGATGGGAGAGGAGATTCCTTAGAAGAATTGATCTCTGTCACATTCCCTTCCCCAAACATCTGGAACAGCCATGTTCGGAAAGTATCGGATTTGGCAGCCATGACGGTCACTCCGATGTCGAGCGCCAGAATACAGATTGCAATCGCCGCCGCTGCCTTGATGATTGGCATATGCCGTTTTTTTGCGGCAGATAAAATTTTTTCAGAACTTCCTTCCTCCAGCGCCTCGGTCAGATATTCGTCGCTGCACTGATGAATGGCATTAAATAATTCTTTTTCCGTCATATCGCATATCCCTCCTGCTCCAGATATTTTTTTAGCTGTTTTCGCAACCGCGCCAGCCGCATGGACATATTTTTTTCGGAAACATGATATTCCCCGGCGAGCTCCTTTACCGAATACAGAAACCAGTATCTCTTTAAAAATAATACCCGCTTTTCCTTGGGGAAATTGTCTAGAAAACGGTTGATACTCTCGGTCAGCTCGCGCTCTAAAATATGTTCCTCGACACTTTTTTTCGTTCCGATACATTCCTTTAGTTCCTCCAGGGAGTCCTCATAATTACAGTTTCTTTTTTGGGCGTGCTCGTATTCATACCGTTTTAACGCCAGATTTTTTGCCACACGGCACACATAGGCCTTGAAGGGCTCCGGCTTTTTCGGGGGAATACTGTTCCACAGGGCCAGCCATGTATCGGAAACCACTTCCTCGCTGTCCCTGCTGTCGCCCAATATTCCCAGAGAAATGCGCCGGCATAGCTTCCCGTATTTGAGGTCGGTTTCGTGAATAGCGTCTTCAGAGCGCTCATGATATAGCCTTATAATTTCCTGATCTTCCAACTTGTCACCTCTTTTCAAAGGATGAATCACATCTATCATATAAATACGGTTTTTTTAATGAATCCCACAAAAAATTTTATAATATTTTTGACGGAAGTTGCAAGGGAAAAGTTGCGGCACTGTCGCAACGGCACAGCCCGAAGGACATTGCCGTTTTCTCCTGTCTGTGTTGTAAAATTAGATATTGCCTAATTATATAACTTTGAATTTGAGAATTGGTGTGCTGGCTGCACACTTTTGAAGAAAATTTTTGTATAAAAAATGCAAGTTGCACACCATTTTTCGAAATAGAGATGGTATAATAAAAAGAACTATGATACAATAAGAAAAACATTTTTTCCAAAACTTTGAAAAGGAGGTAACACTATGAAGGGATTGAAGTGGCAGATTCGGAAAGCAATCTGCTATGTAGCGACGGCAGCTCTGCTTGTCGGCATTGTTCCGGCGGTAGCGCCCCGGACTGTTCGAGCGGCTGACAGCGAGATCAACGACAGCGGCACGGCGACGGAGGCGGATGGATACAAATTTGACCACTCCTA
>CANRJU010000385.1 GCA_947631075.1 uncultured Lachnospiraceae bacterium | reverse complement strand
TAGTTGAGAGGCTTTGACTGAATACTAATATTTAATTTCGCTGCTCTGCATTTTCACGGGCTTGCAACCGTTGCATTAATACATATTGATAAATGATCAATGCAGCTGCATTAACGTCGGCGGGAAATATCCCGCCGGAATATGTATTTCGATAAATCCATAAATTCTGACAGTCTCATTTTCGTCTTGGCACGCTAAAATATTTTTTTGCCGCCGAAACTTCAACTATCTTCTTTTTGCCATAGTCGCAAGATGGAAAATCCGCGCGATTAAATAAATTTTTGACAACAGGAAGCGACCATCCGCTGATTTCGGAAAATTCTTGTATCGTTAAAAATCTGATCATATTAACCTTATCTTCCATTTCATTAAGACTCTCTATAAGCTGACTCACCTTCCTGAGCTGGTCATCAAGGTCATTAAGATTAGTTTCAATTTTTATTGCAGACATTTTTTATCCCTCTTTCGTTGTAAAAACGCTATCTATATTTCCTGTTCTTTTCCTGTTATGAAGTCGTAAACCGAGCAATGAAGCTCATCGGCAAGAGCAATAGCCAACGGCAGGGAAGGGACTTTTGTTCCGCGTTCAATTTGTGACAACATTGAATTTGTTATACCAACTCTTGCGGCAAGCTCAGCCTGCGTAATGCCGATATTATTACGGATTTTTTTAATGTTCTTGCAAATACTCATGTTTACACCTCCCCTTGTGCAATATGGCCTTTTTTAGTTATATCGAGTGAAACGCGATTATTTAATTTTTATCCGATGTGATGCTGTAATTTGATTTACAACATTATCGGCATAATGTTGTAAATCCGACAGAATGTGAGCATACAAAACTGATAAAATGCTTATATTTTTGCTTACAAAATAAAAAAAAGCATGATGAAAAGCCTTAACGCTTTTTTACTTTTGCGTGAAGGCTTTATTAGCATGCTTTAAATTAGATAGTTAAAATTTAGTTATGCATTTTTAACAATTTATATATCTATGTACATCTGTTTATTATTAATATTTTTAATGCGATCATATTGATTTTCCCGGCAGAAAATGGTAAAATAAACTACAGTAAGAGTAGGTTTCATTGTTTTTTTGCGCGTTGTGCGTTACACTGTGTATTATTCACTACATTATGCCGATAATGTAGTGCTTTTCTTTTTCTGCGGATACAACAGTCGCGATACGGCTTCTATCCTGCGGCAGACCTCGCTCTCCGTCTTCATTATATATATCCTCGTCGTGTTTATACTGCAATGTCCCAGAAGGTCCGCAAGCTGCGATATGTCCTTTGATATTTCGTAAAACAGCCTTGCGAACAGCTTTCTGAAATTGTGCGGGAACACCTTGCTTTTCGCTATATTCGCCTTCTCGCACAGCCTTTTCATCTCGCTCCACACGTTGCTTCGGTTCACCGGATTGCCGTATCTCGTGCGGAAGATGACCCCGGACGTTATGCCGCTCCTTTTCGCGTAGCTCAGAAGTTTTTTTCTAAGCTCCGAGGTAACCACCACCGTGCGCACCTTGTTTTTACAGCAGACCTCTATTCCGCCTTTCCTCAACGCCTCCACCGTGAAATATTTCAGCTCCGATATTCTTATTCCCGTACACGCCAGCGTTTCTATTATCAGGCACAGACGCGGTTTACTTGCGGCGCTCGATTTGAGCTTTAAATATTCGCTCCTGCTCAAATTCCGCTCCTCTGCTCTGTACGGGCTTTTCTGTACCCTGATATTCGCGACCGTGCAGTCCTGCCGACCTATGAATTTCAGCAGGCTGTTTATCGAGGCGAGCATCGAATTTATGCTCGCGTTGCCGTAGCCGTCCGACACGAGCTTTGACTTATACTCTATGAGCAAGTCCTTGCTCAGCCCCCGTTTTCCCGCAAAGCGGATAAAGGCCCGCGCGTCGCGGATATACTTCTCTATCGTGTACGCGCTCTTTTCCTCTCGGCAGAGATGCTCCTTGAATTTCTTTATCACCTCGGATGCTATTTCTCCTTTATCTCTTATTTCTTCTTTCATAAACATAATCCCCCTCTTTTATTATTAAGTATTATTAAACGTCGACTTGACTGTGCTGACTATGCTTAATAATATTCAGAAATTTTTACTAAGCAAACGATAAAAATATTCAGAAAATGTGTTATGAATTAAATTTACAATACAACTGCGATTTATGCAAATATTTATTCATAAGAACACTTTTAATAACACTTTGAGAAGCCAACATTTACAAGAATCACATTACTATTGATAAAATTCTTGGAATTAGATCGGCAAAGCCAACAGAAAAAGGCAAAAAAATAATCGCCCCCATTGAAATTGAGGACGACAACAGGCAAAGGTTGTTAAGCAACTATGATAAATTAAATGACGACGGTCAAAGCAAACTGCTGGATTATTCTGCCGACCTCGTTTTAAGCGGTCGATATATTAAAAATAGTCAACTTTTCGAATCTAAAGATGCTTAAACAATAACAATATAATTGTTTTGTCGTTGACTTTCGCTATCTATTATATTAAAGAGGCGGTATTGGTGAAAAAAAGAGCAAATGGT
>CANRJU010000384.1 GCA_947631075.1 uncultured Lachnospiraceae bacterium | reverse complement strand
CCCCCTTCAGGTGGTCGGGGTAGCCCCGCCCGTCGTACCTCTCATGGTGATGACGGCAGATGTCGTAGCTGACCTTGCGGTAGTCGTCCTCCCAGATTCCTTCTATGTTGTTCAGAATATCACACCCTCTGGTGGTGTGGGATTTCATCAGCTCAAATTCCTTGTCTGTCAGCCTTCCCGGCTTCAGGAGCACGTTGTCGGGAATGGCGATCTTGCCCACGTCGTGGAGGGCGCTGGCCTCCGCGATCATGTTGACCATCTCCTCGGTCAGTCCGAATTCCGGGTAATCCTCCATCAGCTGGAGCCCCAGGATCCGAGCGAAGCCCTTCACGCGCTTGATGTGCTCGCCGCTCTCCAGGTTCCGGGACTCGACTACATTTCCCAGAATATCTATAATCTTGATATTGTTCTCGCGGAGTTTTTCCGCCTGAAGCTGTAAAATGCGGTTCTGCTTTTTCAGCATGGCCGTCTGCTTTTCCACCTGTTCCTTCAGCTCGTGCTGATAGGAGAACAGCTCTACTGTATTTTTCACGCGCCGCTTGACCACGCACTCGTTAAAGGGCTTGCGGACAAAGTCGGCCACTCCCATATCCAGGCATTTCTGCTCCACCTCGGGAGACGTCTCGCCACTGATGACCATGACCGGAATCTCGCTGATCCACTCCTTTTCCCTCATCACGTCCAGCACGGCAAAGCCGTCCATCTCCGGCATCACCAGGTCCAAAAGCACTGCGTCGATCTGATCGGATTCCCTCTCCAGCGCCTCCAGCGCCTTTTTTCCATTTTCAGCCGGAATGACCGTGTAATCCGTCTCCAGCATCTCCTGCAGCAGCTCACGGTTCATATCCATATCGTCAACAACAAGAACCTTATTGCCCATTTCCAATCCTCCTTGTTTTTCAGTAAAAAGTCACTTCTAATTGTTAAACACGCCAATCCGATTATCTATGCGTTTCACGGTAACATTCTGCGCCGGCGTCGCGATCCAGCGGACCTTGTCGATCTCGAATATGCTCCCCTCAAAAAGCTGTCCCCGGATATAAGCTCCCGCCCCCTGCATCTGCCGGATGGTGTTCTGGAGCTGCTCCTTGCGCTTGATCATCTTCTCCTGTTCCAGTTCTTTTGTGTAAATCGCGTTTTCCAGCTTGATAAATATTTCCATGGCATTCCGGACCTCCGGCGGGTACTTGCGCTGGAAGTCGATAAAGGCATTTCCCAGAGTGGAAAGCTCCGCCTGAACCTTGAGCATCCTCTGATCGATCATACGCTGTTCCAAAAGAATCTCGTCATTTACTCCCAGACGCACCATCGTCTTGATTTGGGCCCGGTTCCCCAGCTGGTGCGTATAAATGCCCTTGATCGCCTGGGCGATGCCGCCCGCCAGCACTCCCTTGCTGCCGCTGATCACGATGTCTCCCTCCGAGCGCAGGTGACAGTTGAGACAGAAGTTGGCGCGGATCTTCTCGCCGGCCTTGATGGCGATTCCCTCGAAGTACTTGCCCTCTACAATCTTGGCCGCCTCGATGTTGCCCTCGCCCATGCCGTTGGCTCCCTGGCGGAGCAGGACGCTTCCGCCGCAGGAAATATCGCACGCCTCCACGCCTCCGTCTATAATGATATCCTCGGTGGCGCGGATGGATACGCCCCGTCCCACGTCTCCCTTTACGATGACGGAGCCATCAAAATCTACGTTGCCCGTGGCTCTGGTCACTTCCGGCAGAAGGCAGACCTTGCTGACTTCCAGCCGGTAGTCCTCCTCGCTGCACTCCGCCTTGCCCGGCTGCGCCGCCACATAAGTACACTTGTCAAAGAGAATGAGAAATCCCTTTCCGGTGAGCACTTTCTCCTCTCTCCCCCGGATGGGCTTGAGCATGCCGCCCCGCACGGTAAAGCCGATGACGCCGGGCGTGGCCGGATGATAAATGGCTAACTTCTGGCCCTCCTCCACCATCTCGAACCACTGAACCTGCCGATAATCCACGGAGCCGTCCTCCAACAGCACCGGTTTCCTGCTGTCGTCTTTTCCCACAAAGAACTCATAGTAGCCGTCCTTGCCCTTCTCGGCCGGCTTTCCCTTCGCGACCAGAATCTTCCGGTTGTAATCCTTCTCCTCGATGATGCGCTTGATCTCATCGGAGAGGACGCCGTGGCTGATGCCCTCTTTCCTCAAGGCCTGTTCCAGATCCCAGCTCTTGAACGACTGGTCCGGCGCGGCCTTGATCTGAAGATAGGCCTCCATCTCATCCGCGCTGACTGAAATGAGGAAGTCGGCAATCTGAACGGATTCCGCTTCCCGCTCTCCCTCTGTGACGCCGCCTGTATAGCGCTCCAGAATCTTCATGCGAATGCGCCTCATGTCCGTGTGGGTGTACATGAGGCTGTTAAATTCGCTGATGTCCAGGCCTTCTTCCAGGCCCAGGCGCAGCTCCTGCATCTGCTGCCAGTTATACAGCGGATCTTCGTAGAGGCTCGTGTCCAGACGGCCCTCTAATCCCAGGCGGATCTCTCTCATCTGCCGCCAGGAATATTCCATGCTGGCGTACCGCTCTACCTCCAGGCCCGCCTCCA
>CANRJU010000383.1 GCA_947631075.1 uncultured Lachnospiraceae bacterium | reverse complement strand
GCGGCCTATCTGTACAGAGAGCGCTTTTACGAGCAGGGGGCGCTTCATTATCTGTTACAGTATTACATGGGTCCGACGGACACGCTGGCGGCTGTTTACAGAAAATGCCTGGATATGCCGGAGATTCGCATTGAGGACGGCTCGAAGGAGCGCCTTCTGGGACAGGTCCTCTTTACGGGAAGCCGTCTGGAGCCCTTCGAGAAGCTGTTTTTGGAGTATTACGAGAGGGGAAACAACCGGGTGTTAGTCAAGGCGTTTCTGTCGGAGTACGCCTATGAGTACCTGGTGGGCCGGACCGAGCTGTCCGAGGCGATTTTCCAGAAAATAGAAAAAGAGGCCTTCTACGAGAAGGAGGACGTGATGGTGCTGGCGACCCTGCGGTATTACAGCGCGCTGAAGCGGCTCACGGCCAGTCAGCAGGAATTTGTGGAGCAGCATTTGGAGCAGTTTGCCGGAGAGGGACGGATTTTCTCGTTCATGCGCGCCTTTACGGGCAAGGCGGCGGTGCCCTTTGAGATTGAAAATTCGGTTCTGGTGCAGTACAACAGCGGCACGGACAAGGGTGTATTTCTCCACATGGAGAGCCCGGACGGCGGAGAGGAGATTTTCCCCATGACAAAGATATTCGACGGAATCTACGCAAAGAGCCTGCTCTTATTCGAGGATGAGGAAAAGAGATGCTATATATATGAGGAGGAGTCGGGAGCGCGGACGGATGAGATGACTCTGAAGGCTCCGTGGCGCGGGGAAAATTCTCCCGGATTTTTCAACACGGTCAATGAGATGATCGAGAGGAAAAAGCAGGGGGATGAGAACCGCTACGAGCATCTGAGGAGGCAATACGAGAAGCAGAGGGCGGCGGCCGCGTCGCTGTTTCAGCTGCAATAAGAAGTGTGAAAAGCGAGAGAAATGAGGAAAATATAAATGGGAGAGCGGACATTACTGCTGGGATACGATCTCTGTGACAGCAGGACGCAGATGGCAGTGTACAACAGGACAGAAAGGGAGCCGGAGCTTATAGGGCAGACGGAGGACAATCCGGACGCGATCTACGAGACGGCGGTGGAGCTGGAGGGCCGGGCGCCCATCCGGGATTTTCTGCCCCGGATCCGGCGCGGGGAGAGCATACGGGTAGACGGGAAGAAGTCCGATCCGGTCAATGTGCTGGCCTATTATTTTCGAAAGACGTTGTCAGAGACGAGGAAAAAATATCCGGGCGAGACCATCAAACAACTGGTGGTGACGGTCCCGGACTGCCAGAAAAGCTATACGGATCGGATCTACGCCGCGCTGGAAAAGCTGTCCATCGGGCGGGACCGGGCGCTGGTCATAAGCCACAGGCAGAGCTTTCTCTACTACGCCCTCTATCAGAAAAAGGAACTTTGGGTCAACGACGTGGGGATGTTCGAGTATGAGGGCGACGCCCTGAATTATTATCAGATGAGCCTGGACCGCCACAAATCGCCGATTCTGGTGGGCGTTGAGCACAGGGATCTCTCGGAAGCCCTCTCGGTGTCGGACCCCGGCGGGGAGCACAAAGGGCAGCTGATCGAGAACGTCATCCAGGGGGCGATCCGAAAGCAGATTCTCTCGGTTCTCTACATGACGGGGGATGGATTTGAGGAGGAGTGGAGCGACGCCGTATTTAAGCGTCTCTGCGTGGGACGCCGCCTGTTCAAAGGGCGGAATCTGTATGTGAGCGGCGCCTGTTACGCGGCCAGGGAGATCGGCGAGACGGCCAAGCTGGGAGATTATCTTCTGATGGATGAGGACATGGTGACGAGCCATTTATCCATTTCCGTATACGGGGAGGCAAAGGCGCAGGATTATGTTCTGGTCCGGGCGGGGACAATCTGGCACCAGGCGGACGCCCAGGTGGACGTGATCCCGGACGGGGACGGCGAGCTGTGTCTGAAAGTGACTAATGTGTTCACGCGGGAGGAAAAAAAGAAATTTATTGAGCTGACGCCGGTGGAGGGAAAAATCGACCGACACTGCCGGCTGTCGGTGCGGGTCCGTTTCGCGGATGTAAAGACGTGTATCATCACGATCCGGGACAAGGGTTTCGGAGATCTGTTCCCCAGCTCCAACCGGATCTGGGAGAGCACGGTGAACATTGATTGAGCAGGACGGATAAATTACGAAAAGAGGGAGAATCCCATGTTGATTTTATGTCAGGGGAAAATGGCGCGCGCGCCCTATAAGATGCCCTATACGGGGCAGAAGGTGTATTCGCTGGAGGAATTGTGCTACTATTTATATCATAATATTTACAGCATCAATGAAGAATTTTTTCAGGATTCCCTTCCGGGATGGCTGCGGGACGAGGTGGACTGCCCGGAGCTCGCGGACAAGATCGAGACGATTCTGGCGGGCACGCCCCAGCTAAAGGACCTGGTGGTCACGCTGATGTGCGGATGCGATTACTACAAGGAGGGCGAGATCCGGAAGCTGGTGGAGATCATTGACGGGATTGCCAATCTCCCCCTGTACAAAAAGAAAAAAATCAAGGCGGACAATTTTCTTCGGGCGGGCCGGTACGGGCGGAGCCTTGTGGAGTACCGGAAGCTGCTGCAC
>CANRJU010000382.1 GCA_947631075.1 uncultured Lachnospiraceae bacterium | reverse complement strand
CCGTATCAACGGCGGAATACTTGAAATTCTTTCCTGCAAGGGGCATTATAAGGATTGAGCAAAGAGAGGTTGCTATAACAGCTTTGAAGAATAAAAACTTTACGCAAAGGAGACCCGCGCAACGATAATGCGTCATAGTAAATAAGAGATTCATATATTTTTTAAAGACTACCCGAACCAGCATCATTACACCAGTTCGGGCAATCATACTTGCTTTATTTACAGAACTTTACAGAACTAATATGTAGTCGTTACTAACCCACCCCCAGGTGCCAGTTTTATCTCTTTGAATGTAAGTCCATTTTCCTTTTCCACTTTCAGCAGATGTCTGCGGATCCACATAAACACTTTCTCCTTTATTCATTAACTCCAGAACAGTAGACGTGCTTGATGGCTTTTTCCTAAGGCGAACACCGTCTCCCACAATTGTTCCTTTATGAATATTTCTAACAGAATAGACAGGGCGATAATTGATAACCTCATATCCCACAGACATTTCTTGTTGGATATTTGTCTCATCTTGTGACACAGACATCGCAGAAATGCTGCCAACACCATTTCCAGCACACATCTCCATTATCAATGCAGCTACAACTGCAATACTACAAAAAAAATGTTTTCTTCTCATTACATTATCCTCCTACTAATTTTTATTAATTACATTAATCATTTTTGATAGAGAACTGCTAGTTTTTTTCTTATCTTCACCCCCATTTTCTTTACATTTTTATTATATGCATCTTCAATTTCCCAGCATTTCTCTATCACATCCCAGTAATCGCTACTATAAATAGTTCTTAATTTAGCAAATCGCTGGAATAAATAACCACTTCCATCTTTTAATTCTATAATATATTTTATCTCACCCAAATATAATGTTTGATTATCTGGTGAATAATAATATAACGATGTAATCTTGCTTACCTCTTCTCGATTGCATACACTATCAATACATTTCCAAATTTCTTTTTCAAACTCTATATAATCCTTTTCATTCACTTTTATATCTTTTGTAAGCCCCTCTTCTTCTTTATAATTCAGCAAAACAGATTTCCACTTCCCACTAGTCGGGACAATATCTAATCGCACATTATAATCCCAACTATCTTTATAAAATTTAATCGTATATTTAGGCAATGATGTTTTATCCTTACTCCCTTCTTCATACTCCACTGTCACTCCCGCCTTATCATCCACCGTCACATGAAACAGTTGCTTCGCGTATTTCTTTGCCAAATCTACGGCCTCCGCTTCCGTAATCATATCTTCTTCTGGAACGCTTTCCGCTTTATCATTCTTCTCATCTACCGCATACTCTCTCTTATACCTGAAATCAATAATTTCCAACAATTCTTCATTGGTCATTTCTGAATCCGGCAAATAAAATGTACTATTTTCATAGCAGTATTTTAGGGTACCATCTTCTTTATTCACATCAGAAGCCTCAGTCACTTTTCGAATATCATGCTCAGGAAATGTACCATTACGATAAGCCGATTCCAGTTCGTCCATGCGCCTGGATTCCTCTGCGGTCAGCTCACGGGAATAGCTATCGCCGCCAGACAATGAATCCTGCACCCCATCATCGATTACTTTTTTCTCACTTTCGCTCATGGACTGCAATCGTTCCTGGTACACCCTCACGCCAGCGAACGCGGACGTAGCGCCTACGACAAAAAGCACCGCCAATATGGCAGCGACTTTCGGACGGAAAACGGGTTTCTTTTTAGGATCGTCTTCGGACAGGCCAGCCAGTATCTCATCTACTTTCTGATAATAACTCTCCGGAATTTCCGGAGCGCCCTCCCTAAACTTTCTCCGTATAAATTCATCAAATTCCGAATCGTTCATTCTGCCCTCCGTCCTCTGCCTTTATAGTTCTGTTCCTATTCCTGTCGCTTATTTACCCAGTACTGCTGCATGTCCTCCATACTGGCAAAATACTGTCCGCTCCAGCGATCAAAATAAAGCGTAATATAAACCTCTTTTTCATCCCCATCTTTCGCAACAACACTACCGCTGCTTGCAACATCGCTACTTGCGGTGCCGCCATTTGCGGCGCCATCACCTTCTCCAGCCCCGTCACCGCCAACAAAATCCCCACTGCTTACAGAACTTTCGTTCCCCTGCACCGAAGATCCGAAAACCGCAGTTCCCGTGGGAACCGTATCCGTCGGATCCGTATAGACAACAGCCGCGGACACAAGAAAATATTCTTCCGTTTCTTCTTTTGTAATGTTCTTTACTTCTTTAAATTTCATATCGTCCGTCTGGACATTTTTTTCAAAATACACCTTCATATTTTCCTGGGCCATATTTTGCATATAGCGGTAATAAGGACATTTATCATGAGCAATGGTAAATATCAGACACCCGATCACTAACGCCCCCAGGCGGACAATCCAGGAAATCAGCTTTTTCTCCGACAGCCACTTTTTTTTCACATACCAGAACCACACCGGGCACACAATCGCGGCCGCCACCGCGTACGGCCATATGACGTCCATCACCAGCACGAACATCAGCGCGTAGATCATTATGATAAAAGAGTACAGGCTCACCAGCGTACTGGCCACCTTC
>CANRJU010000381.1 GCA_947631075.1 uncultured Lachnospiraceae bacterium | reverse complement strand
AAAGTGCCGGTGGGAAACAGCCTCCGGGCCGATCCGGCAAAAATCGTCCTCGTCACGGGAGCCAACCAGGGCGGAAAATCTACCTTTCTGCGAAGCTACGGGATCGCTCAGATTCTGATGCAGTGCGGGATGCCGGTGCCCGCGGAGGCTTTCGCGGCGCCCCTGTACAGCCAGATTTTTACGCATTTTACCCGGAGAGAGGACGAGCAGCTCAACAGCGGAAGGCTGCAGGAGGAATTAAAGAGGGTGAGCCGGATGATCGACCAGGCGGGGCCTGGCAGCCTGTTTCTCCTGAACGAGTCCTTTGCCAGCACCACGGAAAAGGAGGGCAGCAAGATCGCCGACGGACTGCTCCGCGCCTTTTATGATACGGGGATCACCACGTTTATGGTGACCCACCTCTTTCAGCTGGCCAGAAAGCTCAGCGAGGAGGCCCCGGCGGGACTGGTCTCCCTGGTGGCGGAGCGAAAAGAGGACGGGACCCGGACGTTTCACATGGTGCCCGGCGCCCCCAGCCATACCAGCTATGGCATTGAATTGTTTGAGAGCATGATAAAAAACAGTTGACAAACATTTGTTCGTATATTATACTGATATCAAACAAACGTTCGGAAAATGTGTTCGGATTATATGTTCGAGCGGATCCGATTGAGAGGAGTATGATAGTATGAACAAAAGACTGAATGCCAAGAAGATACTATGTTTTCTTTTACCTGTTTTTATTATGTTAGGCTGTTTCTTTTTCGCCTTCAACACGCCTGTATCGGCGGGCACGGACGGTCTGTCCCATGTGTCGAAGGTGGAGTCTGTCCTGGTGCGCAAGGGAGATACCCTCTCGTCCCTGGCCGGGTACTACGGCGCACGGTACTCCCATGTGAGCAGGGGAGAGTACCTGGATCAGATCCGCCAGCTCAATGACATGGATTCCGATTACATCACCGCTGGCAGCTACCTGCTGGTCCCCGATTACCGGTGATGGTTGGAAGGGACGATAGACACCCATTATTATTTCTTGAGAACTCTCAGTCGCCCGTCCGATCAGCCTCTTTTTCGATTGAATGAGAGAATAAGCGACAGGGATAGAATATAAACGAGAACATATGACAAACTTCTGTCATTTCATTATGTTATGATGCACCATATTTAAACGAATGTGTATAATTATAGTATCATTTGTAATATTCGAAAGAATATGGCCGGAAGGGGGTTCATCATAACTATGAAAATGATAAAAAAGACAGGTGGGAGAGCCGCGAGATTTGTACTGCTGGCCGCGGCGGTTCTGACGGGCCTACTGTTTCATGCCTCTGACGCGGAGGCGGCTGTCAAGCTCCGCTATAATGACAAGACACATACTTATACGGGCAAGCAGCTCAATGTGATCTACAAGGAGAAGAAGATATCTTCCAATTCTTACAAGGCTATGAATATCAAAGGGGTGTACATGGCGCCCTATACGGATATTTTCAAAAAGGGAGTGAAGGCTTCCTGCAGCTACAAGAAATCCACCGGTGAGCTGACGATTGAGAAAAATTCTGTCAAAATTCAGATGGAGGTCGGAAGCAAGTCCGCCACAGTTGACGGCAAGTCCGTGACGCTACCGGCCGCCCCTCTGTCGATCCGCTATGTGGATTCCAAGAAAACTAAGATCGCGGTGCCCATCGCCTATGTCGCCAAGGCCCTTCACATGAAGTATTCCAAGGCGGGAGAGGACATTACGCTGGAGGATCCGCTGGTCCTTTCCTACGACGACGTCACGGAATACTATGAAAAGGCCAGAGGCTCTATCTATTACAACCACACCAATTATATCCTTCAGACCCTTCCTGTGGTCACCATCGGCGCGTCCCGGTATATGCCGGCGGAAGAAGTGGCATCGGGCATATTGAAACTGAAATATGAGTACAACGAGGGGACCGGCGTGATCCGCATTTCCAACGAGGATACGGATATTTCGCTCCAGTGTCAGATCGGCTCCAAGGACGTCACCGTAAACGGCAGCGCCTTTGCCTTTAAGGAGCCCGCGCGCCTCATCGAGAATGGCGCTACCGGTGAAAAGGTCGTTTGCGTTCCGCTGGCCGACACCATGAAATGTCTGAATTATGACAGGTCCTGGAGCAAGAAAAACAATTACTATATCATTCAGTCCAAGGACTTTTTTATCTGGGAAAAGGAGCTGAGCGAGCAACAGAAGATCGACACGGAAAACAATTACATCTACAGCATGAAAAGCGATTACTCCGAGCTGGACGACACCGGCACCGGATCCATCAATTTTACCATACAGGGCTCCTCGGCCGACCTCATGAAAAACCTGACGGTGAAGCGGAGCGGGCAGACCGTGACCATCACCATTCCCCAGGCAAAATATTTGCTGGATAAAAACAGCTTCTCCAATTTCGGGGAGATTGTGGAGAAAATCGACGTGGTCTCCGCGGACGACGGGACCGTCACCATTACCATAAACAACAAGTCGGTGTCCGATTACTCCTATATCATACAGGACGACAAATTGGAGCTGAATATTCTCTACACCAGCGCCACGGACTCCGGCAATTTGACCGATTATTCCCTGACCATACCGAAGCCGGAAAATATTACCATTAAG
>CANRJU010000380.1 GCA_947631075.1 uncultured Lachnospiraceae bacterium | reverse complement strand
TGGATAGCCAAGGCAGAATAAGGTGAACTATAAGACCATAGAGGTCATATAGCTTTCACACAAACTGATGATGCCTCGTTTTTTGTAATCTATTTTCATCTAAAGCCTCCTTTGCTGTTTGGTGATTTCAATTTATAGATGATTCTTCTGCATTTATCATACCAGTACCTCCAGATATGTCCTAACTATTTTTTCACATCTAAGCTGCTTAGCATAGGCATATAACCGATCGATTTGCCTGTTTTCCCGCTTTAGGTAATTTTTAAGAACCTTGGTTGTTTCTTCAATTCCAATCTTGTTTCTATAATAAATGATGTCCACAACTGTTTTTTCAATATCAAAGATATGAAAAACGTTATCTCCTTCCCAGACTTCGGAAACGCCAAGCTCCATTCGAGTAGGATTGAAGTAGAATATTTTAATTTCCGGCCAGTCTGGAAGGGTGACAACTTTCTTTTTTCGCTCAATCGCCACATCAATAGTATCTGGAAGAAAATTGGTCAGTTCATAATATCGTGCGGCGCTCATGAGGCATATAACCCCGTTTGGTACAAAGGCTTCTGCGCTGAAGAAGTCATTTTCATCTCCTTTGTAGGACAGATTTTCATAGGTGCTTCGATTTACCTGGCGGAGAAGACCGTCTTTTTCAAGTTTGCCTATTTTGTAATAGGAGTACCCCATATCCTTTAGTTCAGCGGTTGTGATGAATTTTTTGCTTGTAATGAATTTGTTCATGTGAATCACCTCATTGGTTATTATACAATAAACAGAAAGAAATTTCAACTAATTTCGGCAATTAAATTTAAAAGCCGAATCTTATTGAAATTCACAGAGAGAATTTTTGATGAAGTAATGACATCGCGCGTCAACTATGGTATGATGATAAGCAGATACAGAGCTACAATACAAAATGGTGAAACCAACATGAATTTATATGAGACCTTAGTGAAATACAGCCGGAGCGGCATATATCCCATGCACATGCCGGGGCACAAGCGGAATCCGGCTTTTTTTATGGAAAATCCCTATGAGCTGGATGTGACGGAGGTGGAGGGGCTGGACAACCTTCACCAGCCGGAGGGGGCGCTCCTTCATCTGATGGAGCAGATGAGCCGGGATTATCAGACGGAGCAGACCTATCTTCTTGTCAACGGAAGTACCGGCGGGATTTTGACGGCGATTTCCGCCTGCTGTCAGCGGGGGGCGAAGATTCTCATGGCGAGAAACTGCCACCGGTCGGTGTACCATGCGGTGTATCTTCTGGAGCTGGAGCCGGTCTATCTGATTCCGGATGCGGATCCGGCCACGGGGATCTGTCTTGGCATCTCGCCGGAGCAGGTAAGGGAGGCGCTGCGGCGGCATCCGGACGCGGCCTGCGCGGTGATTACATCGCCCACCTATGAGGGCGTGGTATCGGATATCCGGGGACTGTCTGAGGCCGTTCATGAGAAAAATATTCCTCTGATTGTGGATGAGGCCCACGGGGCTCATTTTGCGTGGGATGAAAAAATGCCGGAACCGGCTATGGCGCAGGGGGCGGATCTTGTGGTGGAGAGTATTCACAAGACGCTGCCGGCCTTTACCCAGACGGCGCTTTTGCACCGGTGCGGCCAGCGGGTGCCGGAGGAGCGAATTCGGCGGTATCTGGACATATATCAGTCCAGCAGTCCCTCTTATATTCTGATGGCGGGCGCTGCACAGTGCATGGACTGGCTGCGGCGTCAGGGAAAAGAGGCGTTTGCCCTCTATGAAAAAAGGCTGGAACGCTTTCGGCAGCAGGCGGGAAAATGGCGGATGCTCTCGCTCTGGGAGCCGTCCTGCAAGGAGGGTTCAAAGCTGGTAATCCTCACGGGAAAAAGCGGTCTGACGGGCGGCCAGCTCGCCGGGCGGCTGCGCGCGGAATACCGGATTGAGACGGAGATGTCCGCGCCGGGATATGTTCTCGCCATGACGAGCGTGGCGGATACGGACGAGGGATTTGAGCGCTTGGCGGACGCGCTGGCAGCCATTGACCGGGAGCTGTCGTTGTCTGGTCAGACAGTGGTGACGGGCCGGAATCCGGATACGGATAAGAATATGAATTTGCTAGTGGATGATGCGAATAAATATATATCAGAAGATCATGCGGATGACAGCGCAGGTGACAACAGTGAGGAAAAGGAACTATTCTGTCAATCACAGGTATTGACTATATATGAGGCGATGGAGAGGCCCTGGGAGGCGGTGCCCATCGAGGAGAGCGCGGGACGAATTTCCGCGGAGTACGCGATGGTCTACCCGCCGGGAGTTCCGTTTCTGGCGCCGGGCGAGCGCATTGATTCAGAGTGCAGGGCGCGGATTATGGACTGTCTGCGGCGGGGCGAGAATTTGATGGGACTGCATGAAGCGGCAGCAGGGAAAATCCGCGTGGTAGTGGAGTAAAAAGAAACGAGGAAAAAATGGGACGTTTATTTGTTTTTATGGGAAAGAGCGCGTCGGGGAAGGATACCCTGTACGAGCGGGTGATGGAGAGGAATCCGGCTTTGCGGAAGGTGGTGCCCTACACCACGAGGCCGATTCGCGCGGGGGAGGCCGAGGGGCGGGAGTATCATTTTGTCACCGAGGAGCAGATGCGGGCTCTCGC
>CANRJU010000379.1 GCA_947631075.1 uncultured Lachnospiraceae bacterium | reverse complement strand
GGATGCGCGATCGCGTACCCGGTCACCAAGAAGCTGCATGATCAGGGCGCGGAGGTACACGCCATCGTCGGCTTTAGGAGCCAGGATCTGGTCATTCTGGAAGACGAGTTTAAGGCGGCCAGCGACAAACTCGTCATGATGACGGACGACGGCAGCTACGGCGAAAAGGGCCTTGTTACGGACGCTCTGGAAAAGCTGATTCAGGAGGGCAACCAGTACGATGAGGTCATCGCAATCGGTCCCTTGATTATGATGAAGTTCGTCTGCCTGACCACGAAAAAATATGATATCAAGACCGTTGTCAGCATGAACCCGATTATGATTGACGGTACCGGCATGTGCGGCGGATGCCGTCTGACGGTGGGCGGAGAGACCAAATTCGCCTGCGTGGACGGACCGGATTTCGACGGCCATCTGGTGGATTTTGACGAGGCCATGCACCGCGGCACCATGTATAAAGAGTTTGAGACTCATGCCAGAGAAGAAGCATGCAGGCTATTAGAGAAGGGGGACAAGTAATCATGGCAGAACGTAATATGGATATGAACAAATGTCCTATGCCGGTCCAGGATCCGGATGTGAGAAATAAAAACTTTAACGAGGTGGCTTTGGGCTACACCTATGACATGGCGGTCGGCGAGGCGCGCCGCTGCCTGAATTGTAAAAATAAGCCCTGCGTCAGCGCCTGTCCGGTGCAGATCGACATTCCGGCTTTTATTGAAAAAGTGGCAAATGAAGATATGGAGGGCGCTTTCGAGGAGCTTTCCAAATCCACCTCCCTTCCGGCTGTCTGCGGACGCGTGTGCCCGCAGGAGACACAGTGCGAGGGCAAGTGCGTGCGCGGCATCAAGGGCGAGCCGGTCGGCATCGGACGCCTGGAGCGTTTTGTGGCGGACTACCACAGGGAGCACAGCAGCGAGACGCCGGTGAAGCCGGAGCCGAACGGCCACAAGGTAGCCATCATCGGCGCGGGTCCCAGCGGCCTGACGACGGCGGGCGACCTCGCCAAGATGGGATATGAGGTCACGATTTATGAGGCGCTCCACCTCGCAGGCGGCGTGCTTGTCTACGGCATCCCGGAATTTCGTCTTCCGAAAGCAATCGTGCAGAAGGAGATTGACAACCTGAAGGCGATCGGCGTAGACATTCAGACCAACATGGTAATCGGAAAGGTGCTGACCATCGACGAGCTGTTCGAGATGGGCAACGAGGCGATTTTCGTGGGATCCGGAGCCGGACTTCCCCGCTTTATGAATATTCCGGGCGAGAGCTTGAAGGGCGTTTATTCCGCCAATGAGTTCCTCACCCGCATCAATCTGATGAAGGCCTATGTAGACGGCAGCAAGACGCCGATTCAGCACGCGAAGAAGGTCGCTGTTGTCGGCGGAGGAAACGTGGCTATGGACGCGGCCCGCAGCGCTAAGCGCCTGGGCGCCGAGGAGGTCTACATCGTATATCGCCGCGGCATGGAGGAGCTCCCTGCCCGTAAAGAGGAGGTTGAGCACGCTGTCGAGGAAGGCATTATCTTCAAGACGCTCAACAATCCGGTCGAGATTCTCGGCAACGACGAGGGACTTGTCTGTGGCATGAAATGTATCGAGATGGAGCTTGGCGAGCCGGATGAGAGCGGACGCCGCCGTCCGGTAGAGAAGCCGGGCAGCGAGTTTGTCTTAGATGTGGACAGCGTCATCATGTCCATCGGAACCAGCCCGAACCCGTTAATCCGTTCCACGACGCCGGGCCTGGAGGCAAACCGCCACGGATGCCTGATCACAAAAGATGATTCCGGCCTCACCACTCGCGACGGCGTGTACGCCGGAGGCGACGCTGTGACCGGAGCCGCAACCGTCATTCTCGCTATGGGCGCCGGAAAGGCCGCCGCGAAAGCAATCGACGAGGCGATTCGCGGAAAAGGGAATTGATCGTAAATCTGCTCTGATATGAGTGCAAATCAATATTTCTTATAATAAAAGGGGCTCACGCGGGCCCCTTTTGAATTATATAATAATGCTTATTGGGGGAGAGGCATTGCTTACTTTTTCAGGAGCGTTGCTTACTTTTTCAGGAGCGTTGCTTACTTTTTCAGGGGCGTTGCTTACTTTTTCAGGAGCATTGCTTACTTTTTCAGGAGCATTGCTTACTTTTTCAGAAGCGTTGCTTACTTTGGACAGCCTTCTATATCTCATACCCCAGAATTTTTAATATTTTCTTTAACATGCCACATATTTAGTATAATATATAGAAACCACGAATGTCAAGAGTTTAAAACAAAACCACAACCACAAAATAAATCAAAAAAATACCTGAATCAACATGTCAATTCGGGTATCTTTTTGTATCACTTCCACTTACGTTTCATGCTCCCTGCTCCCGCTCCAGCACGCCGTGATCCATATGGTACACCTCATCGCACAGAATGTCGATGTCCTCGCGGTTATGGCTGGCGATTAAGAGCGTCTTTCCCGAATCCCGCAGTTCCATGAACAGCTTCCTCATATCCGCCACGCCCTGGTTATCCAGGCCGTTCATCGGCTCGTCTAACACGAGGATCTCCTGGTCCTCCATGAACGCCTGCGCCAGCCCCAGGCGCTGGCGCATCCCCAGCGAATACTTCCGCACCCGCTTCCTGCTGG
>CANRJU010000378.1 GCA_947631075.1 uncultured Lachnospiraceae bacterium | reverse complement strand
GTCGATATTCAGATTCCGGCACGCCTCGTACACCTTCGGCGAAGGCGGGTAAGGATTTTCATTGGTATTTAATTTGATAATGCCCGTCCCCTGGGGCTGCTCCCCCGGCACATAGGGCACGACTTTCCGTATATTTTCTTCCCATTGATTCATCTTCTGACACTCCGTTTCCGCCCATGCCGCATGGGCTGCAATCATTTTCTCTCCATAATGTACTCCATTCCCGCCCATCTGTCAAGAACCGATCAAGCTGCGGTAGGCGTCCAGAATCCCGAACCCCCACTCCGTATTGGGATACGGGTCCCCCCGCTTACTGGCGCCCCGGATAAAAATCTCCCGCAGCGCGATTCCCCCGATATTATAGTCCGCGTAATACTGCATGAAAAGGGCTCCCACCCCGGCGGCGAAGGCGGCGGCCACCCCGGTTCCCGTCATGGCGCCGTAGCGTCCCATCGGGTACGTCCCCATAATATTTACGCCGGGAGCCACGACCTCCGGCTTGACGTCATCCGCGCTCGTAAAGCCCCGGCCCGCCTGCAAATAGAGGGAATCCTCAATCACGTCGTAGGCGGACACCGTGACCACGTTGTCGCCGGAGCTGGCGCTGCTCAGGGTGGTATCCGGATTCGGCTCCAGAAATACCACCTCGGACGACAGAAATTGGCGGATTGGCAGCCACATGTGATAATAGGGATACTCGTAATCCGCGTGGATGCGCACCTTCCAGATGCCCGCCCCCGGAGAGAGAAAGCGAAATACAATCACCTGCTCTCTGGTAAATTCCTGGGGAATACTGTCATGCACTTCCACCGTCGTATTTTCCGACCGGAAATAATAGGTCTTTCTCTCGCCCGGAACTGCCAGAAATCCCGTCTCGGTCTGCCCGCTGGGAGAAATGATGTCAAGACTTATATTCCCCGGCGTCCGCCACCAGAGCTGGGCCATAAAGCCGTTTAACCGCTTCTCCACGTCGATGTTGATCGTCTCCTCGCTGCTGCGGATCAGGTGATGATGCCTGGCGTTTCCCTCGTTTCCGATACAGGCCACCATCCCCGTCCCCACCACCGACGTGTAGCGCTCCATAAACAGGGACAGATAGGAGCCGCCGCTGTGGCTCCCCATATTCGTACCCATCCCCAGGCACACCACGGCCTGTCGCCCCTCTCTGCGGGCGATTTCCAGAATAAACGCGATTCCCGCGATGATGTCATTTTCCTGATAGGCGTCCACTTTTTCCCGTATCCGGTAGTAATCCCGATACACCTGTTTCGCCTGCTTGCACTTGACAATCACCAGCTCCGCCAGGGGCGCCACCCCCGAAAATTGCAGCGCCCGGTTCTCATTTCCCGCCGCCACCCCCGCGAGAAACGTCCCGTGCCCATTTTCATCCCTTGACGGCACAATCGCGAACGGATCCTCCGACGCCAGCGCCTCGTTCAGCGCGTCCCTCTCAAAAAAACTCCCATAGGGAAACGGGCCGTCCCCGCCCCCCGCCAGCGTCTGGTCCCAGAGCGCGATTATTTTGGACGAATTGTCCTCCCGCACAAAAGCGGGATGGGTAAAATCGATCCCGGTATCCACAAATCCGATCAGCACGCCCTGTCCGTACAGATCCAGTTCCGGCTGCCTGCGCAGCCTCAGCACGCCGCTCTCCTCCAGCGCCTCCGTGCTCATGAGCCCGTACACGTTGGGAATCGCCGCGAAACCGTATTTTTTCACCGTGTCGCTGTCCGGATCTTCTGTTTCCTTGTAAATGAGCGCCAGCATATTGTCCAGCGCGATATAGCAGTCCGGATCGTACATCTCGTTTACAAATTCCTCGCCCCGGTAATTTCCCACTATATAATCCAGCGCATTTTCCGAATAAATTGCCTCGCTGCAGTCCATAAAGCACCCCCAGGCTTTTTTTAATTATATGCAAAATATTTTTTCAGATGAAAATGTGCCGTCTTTTATTTGACAAATAAATAACAATACGATAGACTATTTTTAAAGATTTCGGGGTTTTGGGACCTCGTGATATCACGGAGGTAAACATGAAAAAAATAATATTGACCGGCGACCGGCCTACGGGAAGGCTTCATATAGGACACTATGTCGGCTCGCTGAAACGCCGTGTTGAATTGCAGAATTCCGGCGAATATGATGAAATTTACATTATGATTGCTGACGCCCAGGCTCTCACGGACAACGCGGACAACCCGGAAAAGGTCCGGAGCAACATTTCCGAGGTGGCGTTAGATTATATGTCCTGTGGGCTCGATCCGGAAAAATCTACGCTTTTCGTCCAGTCCCATGTGTCGGAGCTGACCGAATTGACGTTTTATTACAGCAATCTGGTGACCGTGTCCCGCTTAAAGCGCAACCCGACCGTCAAGGCCGAGATCTCGCTGCGGGGATTCAACACGAGCATACCGGTAGGATTTTTCACTTATCCGATCAGCCAGGCGGCGGATATCACCGCTTTCAAGGCCACCACGGTACCGGTGGGGGACGACCAGCTCCCCATGATTGAACAGGCCAGGGAGATTGTCCGCAGCTTTAATTCGACCTACGACGAGGTTTTGGTGGAGCCGGACGCGCTCCTGCCGGATAATCAGGCGAGTATGCGCCTGCCGGGCACGGACGGCAAGGCCAAGATGAGCAAGTCCTTAGGCA
>CANRJU010000377.1 GCA_947631075.1 uncultured Lachnospiraceae bacterium | reverse complement strand
AATTCGAGGAACTGGCGGATAGCAACAGCAACGGCCATCCGCAATAATGCGGGAGTCATATAAATTCAAAAATAAAAAAGCTATGTGGAAAGAAGGAATCTAGTATGGAAAAGAAAAACATTGACTGGTCGAATCTGGGATTCGGGTATCAGAAAACTGCGCAGAGATATGTGTCCAACTACAGGGATGGCGCGTGGGACGATGGCGCCATGACCGAAGACGACACGGTGACTATGAGCGAGTGCGCGGGCGTGCTGCAGTATTCCCAGACATGTTTTGAGGGACTGAAGGCCTACACGACAGAGGACGGCAGAATCGTCACATTCCGCCCGGACCTCAACGCGCAGCGCATGGCTAACACGGCGAAGCGCCTGGAGATGCCGGTGTTCCCGGAGGACCGCTTTATAGACGCGGTGGAGAAGGTCGTGAGAGCCAACGCCGCCTATGTGCCGCCATACGGATCCGGAGCCACCCTGTATATCCGCCCGTATATGTTTGCCAGCGGCCCGGTGATCGGAGTTGCCCCGGCAGCCGAATATCAGTTCCGTACATTCTGTACCCCGGTAGGACCGTACTTCAAGGGCGGCGCGAAGCCGATTACCATCCGCGTCAGCGACTTTGACCGGGCGGCGCCTCACGGAACCGGCCATGTAAAGGCGGGACTGAACTACGCCATGAGCCTTCACGCGATCGTGGACGCCCACAATCAGGGATACGACGAGAACATGTACCTGGATCCGGCGACCCGCACCAACGTAGAGGAGACAGGAGGGGCTAACTTCATCTTCATCACGAAGGACAACAAGGTAGTGACCCCCAAGTCCGACAGCATCCTTCCCTCCATCACAAGGCGCTCCCTGATGATCGTAGCTAAAGAATATCTGGGCCTTGAGACAGAGGAGCGGGTAGTTCCCCTGGAGGAAGTAAAGGAATTCGCGGAGTGCGGTCTGTGCGGAACCGCGGCTGTCATCTCCCCGGTAGGAAAAATCGTAGATCACGGCAAAGAAATCTGCATCCCCAGCGGCATGGACGAGATGGGGCCGATCACGAAGAAGCTGTACGATACGCTGACCGGTATCCAGATGGGCCACATCGAAGCGCCAGAGGGATGGATTCACGAAATTAAATAAATATTAAACTTTCATAAAATTTTAAATCAAACGAACTTTTTGGGGTTCTGAATAGTCTTATTTATAGAGGGGGATTTTTTCAAATTCCGCGATTATCTAAAATACAGACAGGAGGAATCCGAAAATGACAAAAGAAGTTTTGATTCTGGAGGACAAGGAGGAGGTCAGAGACGAGCTGAGCGCGATTGTGAGAGAGGCGGATCCCCGCGCGCGGATCTACGAGGCGGAGAATGAAGAACAGGGATACTCCTTCGCCATGAAGCATTCCATCGACCTGTTTCTGATCGACGTGGTCCTCCATCCGGGACGGCTGGGGAAAGACCAGAGCGGCGCCGTGTTCGGCTATACCATGCGGGGCGTTTTAAAGTACCGCTACACGCCCATGGTATTTATCACCAAGCTGTACGATCCCGACTTTACCCTGCTCAAAACGATCCGCTGCTTTTCCTGTGTGGAGAAGCCCTACGATCCGGACAAGCTCCGGGAGATCGTACGAAAGGGCCTGAAGTTTCAGACCCAGGATCCCCGCGACGTGCCGTTTTTCTACCAGCGGGACGGCATGCTGGAGGCAGTTCCCGTTCGGGATATCGTCTATGTGGACACCCTGGACGGAAAGCTGTACCTGCACAAGAACGGGGACGAGGACGAGATCGTGCTGGCCAACAAGTCCTGCGTTTCGCTGATGGAGGACTTTGACTCTGCCGCGTTTCTCATGTGTCGGCGCGGCACGCTGGTGAACGTCCGCTATATCCAGAAAATCGACTCGGTCAACCGCTATATTTACCTGAAGGGGACCAACAAGATGCTGGAAATCGGCCCCACAGTCCGGAAAAAATTTCTGGACGCCGTCAAGGGCATGTTTAAGGTGATGAACTAAGGTGATGAACTGATGTGAACGGATGAGCTGATGAAAATGAGCTAACGAAGATGAACGAATGAATAATTCTCCCCTGAACCGCATAGATTATACAAACACTAATTCAGGGGGAGCAGTTGCAAGAGCATTCGTATCATCGGACTCCGATCGAGGAGCGGGCCGTCATGGTCGCCGAGTACATTGTAGAGCATAACGCCACGGTGCGGCAGGCGGCCGGGCAGTTCGGCGTCAGCAAGAGCACGGTACATAAGGATGTCACAGAGAGGTTGCTTAGGATTAACCCCGCCCTGGCAGCACAGGCCAGAAAAATACTGGATATCAATAAATCCGAACGTCATATACGGGGAGGGATGGCAACAAAGGACAAATACTTCCGTGAGAGACACCATCTGAGTTGAAAAAAGCAGTCATTTGGCAGAATGGACCTGCCGGGTGGCTGTTTTTTGATTGGCGGGGGGGAGGGGTGTGGGATAGTCAGTAGCGTAAAGCGACACAAACTTGTGCTAGACAACAATTGACATCCGGACTGCGAGAAGAGTATAATGAAATTATACAAATTGTCCCAGTTATCGCTAGTGACTGAAGACACGGATTATAGCAGCTTATCGAAATGCTACTCCATTTGGGTTTGTCGGGACGGTGTGCCAAAAGATGAGCAGTTCAGCATTTCTGTCATTGAGATGA
>CANRJU010000376.1 GCA_947631075.1 uncultured Lachnospiraceae bacterium | reverse complement strand
GTATAATGGAAATCGCTTGGCCGAGCCTCTCCTTGATTTTTTCTTCCTTTTCCGGCGTAATCTTCACCGTTACCTTTGAATCAATAAATGGCATAATCAATCCTCTTTCTTCTCTACTTCTACAATCGCTGCCTTCTGCATCGGAATACGGCAGTTCTTATTGCTGCCGAACTCCACGATGACCACCTCGTCCGTCATGTCGATGACGACGCCGTAAAATCCGCTCGTGGTGAGAATGCTGTCCCCCACAGCCACGGAAGCGACCAGCGCCTGATGCGCCTTCTCCTTCTTCCTCTGGGGACGAATGGCAATCAGATAAAACGCTCCAATGATCACAACATAAAGCAGAATAATAGTAATACCCTGTGGCATTGAAATAACCTCCTGTCCTAAATCATAAATTGCAGCCGGATTCCATGCGCTCCAGCTTTTGCTTTTTGTATTCCGAATAGCGGCCCTGCTCGACCGCCTCCCGAATTTCACTCATCATTGTATTATAAAAACTCAAATTATGCAAGACTAAGAATCGCAGTCCCAGCATTTCCTTTGCTTTGAGCAGATGCCGGATGTAGGCCCTGCTGTAATGGCGGCAGACCGGGCAGTCGCACATCGGATCCAGAGGCCGGTCGTCTAACTCGTACTTCGCGTTCAGAAGATTCATCTTTCCGAAGTTGGTGTAGGCGTGCCCGTGGCGGCCGTTCCGGGCCGGGTACACGCAGTCAAAAAAGTCCACGCCGCGCTCCACGCTCTCCAGTATATTGGCGGGCGTCCCCACGCTGCTCGTGGCTCTCCCCCACGGCCAGTCCGCCCAGCGCGTATCCGTCGAGGTCCATCTCCCGGATTTTCCTTGCGTGCTCAATCCGGATATCCTCAAAGGTCCCGCCCTGATTGATGCCAAAGAGCATCTGATGCGGGTTGATCGTGTCCGGCAGCCCGTTCAGCCGCTCCATCTCCCGCTTGCAGCGCTCCAGCCAGCGGGTGGTGCGATCCACCGAGTTCTGCATGTACTCCCTGGTCGCGGGATGGGGCGGGCACTCGTCGAACGCCATCGCGATGGTGGACGCCAGGTTGGACTGGATCTGCATGCTCTCCTCCGGTCCCATGAAAATTTTTCTCCCGTCAATGTGGGAGTTGAAATACACGCCCTCCTCCTTGATTCGCCGCAGCCCTGCCAGGGAAAACACCTGGAAGCCGCCGGAATCGGTGAGAATCGGCCGGTCCCAGTTCATGAACCGGTGCAGTCCGCCCAGCTTTTTCACAATCTGGTCTCCGGGGCGCACATGGAGATGATAGGTGTTGGAGAGCTGTACCTGCGTGCCGATTTCCTTTAAGTCCATGGTGGACACGGCGCCCTTGATGGCGGCCACCGTCCCCACATTCATAAATACCGGCGTCTCGATCACGCCGTGGGGCGTCGTGAGCCGTCCCCTCTTTGCCCGTCCGTCGCGAGCCAGTACTTCATACATAGACAGTTCCTTTCTGATCAGGTGAGCTTGCTCGTCTTAAAGGCGGCCACCCGGTCCATCGGATAGACGCACTCGCTGAATGCCGGCGACTCGAAAATCACATAGGTATAGGAGCCCCGGATGGCAATTCCCTCGTTCATAGGCGGCATCTTCGTCGCCTCTACCATGCTTCCCTTTTTTATAGTTGTTTCCGTCGTACTCCAATCCGGCTCATACACATCAATCCGGGACTTGCCCTCCTTCGTCTGGCAGGATCTTGAAATCAGCAGTTTCCCGCCTGAGGTAAACGCCACGCCCTGAGTCCGGTTGGGCATGAGGATCCGGTTCGTCTGTGTCAGCGACGGAGTGCCGGATTTGTTGCTGATCGTATAGCCGTACAGATATTTTTTCGCGTTTTCATCGTAGGCTCCCGCCCACACCTTACCGTTGTAATAGGCCACATAAGACATGGTCTCCGGCATCGGGCACACGGCGGTCACCTTATACAGCTCCAGATATGTCTTTCTGGCCTTCGCCGCCGCCTGGATCACCGAGTACTTAATGCAGTGAAGATTTTTCCCGTATGTGTACCACACATTGACCCCGTCATAGGCAATCCCGCCCATGTGGCCGGTGTGCGGCATGACGATCGTGGTAATGTACTTGCCCGTGCTCTTATTCATCACATAGATGACGGATTCCCGCTGTTTGCTGTAATCGTAGGCCGTAATCAGCAGATAGTCCCCCGCGAAGGTAATGCCCTGAGGCACCATCCGGGTCGCGTTGAATCCGGCCACATTGGTATTTTTCATGCCCGGCAGCACTACGCTCTTGTTAAAGGAAATATTTTTCTTGAATTTTTTATATTTTTTGCACAAGGCGGAGCTCTCAAACTGCTTTTTTGTCTTGTACAGCTTAGCCGCCGTGCTGGTGGACTTCGCCTTCTTCGTCTTGGCGCTTCCTATGTCGGAAACGGAGATCAGCTCCATCCCGGCCACCTTTCGGACCGCCTCGATCTTTACATAGTATTTTTTCTTCTGGAGAAGCCCGCCGATCCCCCGCAGCTTATATTCCTCCGGAGAAACCGTGGTCGCCAACTGGTAGCCGGATTTCTTCGCCGTGGAAATGTAAATGCGGAAGGAAGAAGCTCCCGTCCCCTTGTTCCAGTACACCTTAATGCGGTTCTGTCCGCCGTCCACCTTCGTGATGACGGGCAGGGCCGGCGCCGTGCCGAACAGAACCTCCTCCGAGCCC
>CANRJU010000375.1 GCA_947631075.1 uncultured Lachnospiraceae bacterium | reverse complement strand
CGCCACCGTCGCCGTCGCCACGCCGTGCTGGCCCGCGCCGGTCTCCGCGATAATGCGCGTCTTGCCCATCTTTTTCGCGAGAAGCGCCTGCCCCAGCGCGTTGTTCAGCTTGTGGGAGCCGGTGTGGTTTAAGTCCTCTCTTTTCAGGTAAATTTTCGCCCCGCCCAAGTCCTCCGTCATGTGGGAGGCGTAGTACAGCCTGGACGGACGCCCCACGTAATTGTGCAGAAGGTCCTCAAATTCCTTTACAAATTCCGGATCCTCCTTGTAGCGCTTATAGGCGTTTTCCAGTTCTATCACCGCATTCATCAGCGTCTCCGGAATGTACTGTCCGCCGTGAATACCAAATCTTCCCTCTGCCATCGCTTTTACACTTCCTCCGTTCCTCTCAATTTGTCAAGCATTGCCTTCTTGTCACTGCTGCGCATCAGCGTCTCCCCGATGAGGACGCCGTTTACGCGGCCTTTTTCCAGCTCGATGATATCCTCCCTGGTCCGGATGCCGCTCTCCGCCACGAACAGGATGTTCTCCGGCACCCTTTCCCGGAGCCGGATTCCGTTGTGGATATCCACGGTAAAATCCTTCAAATTCCGGTTGTTGACGCCGATAATCCGCGCGCCCGCCGACACGGCCGCCGCGATTTCCTCCTCATCGTGCGCCTCCACGAGCGCCGACAGCCCCAGACTGTCGCAGATCTCAATATAGCGCCGGATCGTCGCCTCCGGGAGCAGGGCGCAGATCAGGAGCACCAGAGACGCCCCCGCCGCCTTCGCCTCGTAGATCATGTACTCGTCGATGGTAAAATCCTTCCGCAGAAGCGGCGTTTTCACGGTCTGGGAAATCTCTTTTAAATAAGAAATGTTCCCTAAAAAATAGTCCGGCTCCGTCAGCACCGACATCGCGTCGGCCCCCGCCGCCTCGTACTCCCTTGCAATCGACAGGTAGTCAAAATTCTCCGCGATGATTCCCTTGGAGGGCGACGCCTTCTTTACCTCGCAGATAAAGGAAATTCCCGGCTTCTTTAAAGTTTCTTCAAAGGAAAAGGTTCCTGCTGCTACATTCCTTTGAGACGTTTCCCCTTGGGACATTCCCCCGCCGGACGCCGTTTCCCGGGCGAGCGTCTGCTCCGCGAGCTCCTTCATTTTTTCGGGAGAGATTTCCTGTTTCGCCCTCTCCACCCGGATTTTCGTCTTTGCCGCGATTTCGTCCAAAATCATGCCTTCGTTGCCTCCACAAATTCTTTCAGCTTTGCTGCCGCCTTGCCGCTGTCAATGACCTCGGCCGTCTCCTTGACGCAGTCCTCCATCGAGGAGCCGTCGTCCTTCCCCAGATACAGGGCGATTCCCGCATTCATGAGAACCACGTTGCGCTTGGCGCCCGTCTCCTTTCCGGTCAGAATATCCTCCGTAATCTTCGCGTTCTCCTCCGGCGTGCCGCCAATTAACTCCGACAGCTCGCAGGGAGCGAATCCGAACTGCTCCGGCGTGATGTCGAAGGATTTCAGCTCGCCGTCCTGAATCTCGCAGCAGTGCGTCGGCCCGGTCAGCGTGATCTCATCCAATCCGTCGCTCCCGCACACGGCCATGCCCCGCTTTACGCCCAGGTTGCTCAACACCTGCGCCAGCTTTTCCACTAACTCCTTATCGTACACGCCCATCAGCTGTCTGGTCGCCCCCGCCGGGTTGGTCAGCGGTCCCAAAATGTTAAATACGGTGCGCTCCTTCATCTCTTTTCTCACAGGTCCCACATTCTTCATGGACGGGTGGTATTTCTGCGCGAATAAAAATGCCATTTTCGTGTCGTCTAACACCTTTTTATTCTCCTCGACGGAGAGAGTCAGGTTCACGCCCAGGCTCTCCAGAAGATCTGCCGCGCCGCTCTTGCTGGACACGCTGCGGTTGCCGTGCTTGGCTACCGGGACGCCCGCCGCCGCGATGACAAACGCCGCCGTTGTGGAAATATTGAAGGTTCCGACCTCGTCTCCGCCGGTCCCCACGATCTCCATGACCTCAAAATCCGGCTCTAAGTGGGTGCCGAGGCTCCTCATCGCCGTGGCGGACGCCGTGATTTCCGTAATCGTCTCGCCCTTCATGCGGAGCGCCGTCAGATACGTCGCCATCTGCACCTGGGACGCCTCCCCGGACATAAGCTCCTTCATCACGCTCTCCGCCTCCTCGTAGGAGAGATCGACCTTGTTAATTACCTTGTGAATTGCTTCCTGAATCATAATTTGCCTCCAATCCGGAGCGTTCTTCGCTCCTGTGATAATTATTTTAATTTTAAATTTTTCTATATAAATGATATTGGTATTTTCCCCGCAATATCGTCGCAGATTCTTCATCGAAAAATGTTCGTTTCCGACGTTCTGCTCTCCCGCAGTCTTATAAATCAAGAAAATTCTCGATCATCTTCATGCCGTCCGGCGTCAGTATGGACTCCGGGTGGAACTGCAGCCCGTACACATCGTATTCCCGGTGTTTCACCGCCATCACCTCGTTATTCGCGTCGGTGGCGATTACCTCCAGCTCCTCCGGCATGGTATCAATGTCCGCGATCAGCGAGTGGTATCTGGCGACGTCGAGCTCCCCCGGCAGTCCCGCGAAAATCGGCTTCGACGTGTCTATGGAAACCCGGCTCTGCTTGCCGTGCATCAGCTGCTTGGCGTGGCAGATTCTCGCCCCGTACACCTCGCAGATTCCCTG
>CANRJU010000374.1 GCA_947631075.1 uncultured Lachnospiraceae bacterium | reverse complement strand
CAGTGGGGGATGATTACGAACATATATCAGTTAGACGTGCTCAACGGGCTGCTGCTGATCCTGAACACGGCGTTGGACGCGGCGTTTCGCATCTGCGTGGCGTTTCTCGTACTGGCGTTCGCGGACCGCTTCTATCAGAAGAAAAAGTTTGCCGAGGATATGAAGATGACCAAGCAGGAGGTCAAGGACGAGTACAAGAACACCGAGGGAAATCCCCAGATCAAGGGACAGATTCGGAGAAAGATGCAGGAGGCGTCGAGAAGGCGCATGATGCAGGCTCTGCCGGAGGCGGATGTGGTCATCACCAACCCGACCCATCTGGCGGTGGCGCTGAAATACGACAAGGAGACGGCTGAGGCTCCGGTGGTGATTGCCAAGGGAGCGGATTATCTCGCCGAGAAGATAAAGGAAGTGGCCAGGGAGAACCGCGTTGAGATTGTGGAAAACAAGCCTCTGGCCCGGATGCTCTACTACAATGTGGAGCTGGGACAGCAGATTCCGCCGGAGCTCTATCAGATGGTGGCGGAGATACTGGCCTATGTGTATGGGCTGCAGGGAAAGGCCGTCAGCTGACAAGCGGATCAAGAATCCATAGAATGAGTTCTGCGAGGGACAGCGAGCCGGGGCTTCGTTCGCGGATGGACCATAGTTTGAAGAACAGAAAGGAGGGTACGGCATGAAAAGGACAGATCTTATACTGGGCGCGTTTATTCTGACGCCTATTTTGTGTCTGATCATTCCGGTCCCTCTGATGCTTTTGGACCTTCTGTTCGCGTTAAATATCGCGCTGGCGATGATTATTCTGTTCAACGCGCTCTTTTCCAAGGAGCCACTGGACATGTCCAGCTTTCCGACGCTTCTGCTTCTGACGACGCTGTTTCGTCTGGCGCTGAACGTCAGCTCGACCCGTAACATCCTCCTCTACGGCGAGGCGGGCAACGTGGTCAGCACGTTCGGTAATTTCGTCGGAGGCGGTAACCTGATCGTCGGCGGAATTGTGTTCTTCGTGCTGGTGATCATGCAGCTGCTTGTCATCAACAAGGGTTCGGAGCGTGTATCCGAGGTAACGGCGCGTTTTACACTGGACGCCATGCCCGGTAAGCAGATGGCCATTGACGCCGATCTGAATACGGGGGCGATCACCGACGAGGAGGCGAAGGAGCGCCGCGAGAAGATTCAGCAGGAATCGGCGTTTTTCGGTTCCATGGACGGTGCTACGAAGTACGTCAAGGGAGACGCCACGGCGGGCCTTATCATCACCGTGCTGAACTTTGTGGGCGGTATCGCTCTGGGCGTGCTGATGAACGGTATGGAGATGGAACAGGCGCTCCAGACCTATTCCATCCTGACCATCGGCGACGGCCTTACCAGTCAGATTCCCTCCCTCATGATTTCGCTGGCCACCGGTATTCTGGTGACCAAGAGCACCAAGGAGGCGGATATCGGCAACATTCTGCAGCGCCAGCTGTTCTCCACGCCGAAGGTCATGAATATCGTGGGAATCGCGCTGATTGGACTGGGCATATTTACGCCGTTGAATATTGTCATTTTCTGTGGATACGGAATTTTGTTTATCATAACGGGCCGCATGATGGCCAATGAGCTGGAGATGGCCGAGACGGACGAGGCCGTCTCGGAGGACGAGGAATCGGCGGAGGAGATAAGACGGCCGGAGAACGTGAATTCGCTTTTGCAGGTGGACGCCATCGAGCTGGAATTTGGCTACGGCATCATTCCGTTGGCGGATGTGAACCAGGGCGGCGACCTTCTGGACCGCGTGGTCATGATTCGAAGGCAGGTGGCCCTGGAACTCGGCTGCGTCGTCCCGATGATTCGTCTGCGCGACAACATCCAGCTGAACCCGAACCAGTATTTGATTAAGATTAAGGGCGTTCCGGTGAGCGAGGGAGAGATTCTGTTCGATCACTACATGGCGATGAATCCGGGGTACGTCGAGGAGGAGATATCCGGTATTCCTACGTTTGAGCCGTCCTTCCACCTCCCCGCCCTGTGGATCACGGAGAGCCAGAGGGAGCGCGCGGAGTCGCTCGGCTACACCGTCGTGGACCCGCCGTCCATCATCGCGACGCATCTGACCGAGATCATCCGCTCGCACTTGGACGAGCTGCTGACCAGACAGGACGTCCAGAATTTGATCGACAACGTCAAGGACGCCAACACGACGCTGATCGGCGAGCTGGTGCCCAAGCTCCTCAGCGTGGGCGAGATTCAGAAGGTATTGCAGAACCTTTTGGCGGAGGGGATTTCCATCCGGGATCTCATTACCATCTTCGAGACGCTGGCGGATTACGCCACCACGACCCGCGACACAGATGTGCTGACCGAGTATGTGCGGCAGAGTTTAAAGCGGGCCATTTCCAACCAGTATTTCTTTGCCAATGAGCCGACCAGCGTGGTGACGCTCGACCCGAAGGCGGAGCAGGAGATCATGAACGCGGTGAAGCAGACCGAGCAGGGAACGTATCTGGCGCTTGACCCGGATTACACCCAGAGGCTCATGACGTCTCTGAAGGAGGAGACGAACAAGCTGGAGGAACTCGGAAGGACGCCGATCATCATCACGTCCCCGATCGTCCGCATGTACTTCAAGAAACTGACGGCAGAACAGTTCAGAAATCTGCATGTTTTATCATATAATGAGATTGATTCCGATGTGGAACTGCAATCAGTGGGGATGGTGACGGTTGAATG
>CANRJU010000373.1 GCA_947631075.1 uncultured Lachnospiraceae bacterium | reverse complement strand
CAGCGCCGTTTCCGCCGCCGCTGCCATCCGGGCCGAAAACAGCCCCGCGACTAACAGCGCCCCCAGAAGAAAATACCTCTGGAAAAATTTTTTTGCTGCCGTTTTTTCTTGCATAATCATGTACCTCCTTTATTCCTCATGTTCTGACCTTTATTATATATCAAAATGATTTTCATGTCACCCACTTCTTGAGAAAAGCTGTCATTTCTGGTATACTATGATAGGGGGAGCAAACGGTATTTGCAAACCATAAATATATTGTAGTAGAAATGAGGAATGAAAATGAAAAAGAAATTTACTGCTATTTCAGCGTGCGCCGGCCTGCTGCTTGTCTGCCTGTGCGCCGCCCTTTTTTCCGGCCGCCAGGCCCAGGCAAAGACCCTGCGCGTCTCCTCCGGCAACGCCGCGCAGCTGCGGTCCAGCCTCCAGAAGCTCAACAATCAGGGAGGCGGAACGCTGATTGTCAACAAGGGCACCTACAAACTGAGCAACACCCTGTTCGTCTCCTCTAACGTCCACATCGTCCTGAAAAACGGCGTGGTCCTGAAAAAGACCAAGAGCGGACAGGCCAATTCCACCATGTTCCAGTTCATCCGCCAGTCCCGCGCCTCCAAAAACGCCGTGATTGGCAAGCATGGCGGGGAGAAAAACATTTCCATCAAGGGAAAAGGAAAGGCCGTGATCGACCTGGCCTATGTCAAAATGGGGAGTCAGCCGGTGATCGGTATTGTCATGGGACACAATAAAAATATTAAAATCGAAAATATTACTTTTAAAAATATGCGGTACGGACACATCATCGAGATGGACGCCTGCAAGAACGTCAGCATCAAGAACTGCACGTTCACCGGCCACAAGTCCTCCGGCAAATACAACAAAGAAGCTATCAATTTAGACACGCCGGACAAAAAGCGCCAGGGCTTCAACGCCTCATGGAGCAAAAAAGACGGCACGCCCAACGAGGACATCTCCATCACGAACTGCCGGTTCAACAAGCTGGAGACCGCCATCGGCACGCACCGCTACACAGGAAATTCCTACCACACCAACGTGACCATCAAAAACTGCTCCTTTGACAAGGACGAGATGACGATCCGGGTCCTGAACTGGAAAAACGCCACGATTACCCGCAATACATTTACCAATATCGACCCCAACAGCCGGTATCCCTACTGCTTCTTTATCGCCGGAGCCCGCGGGATAAATTTCTCCCACAACAGCTTTAAGAACTGCGGATCAGGGTCCGAATACCTGTTGGAATTCTGGTGTAACCGGGGCTACGCGGCGGGACAGACGATTTACCCGGCCACCACCTCCCGGATCACGGAAAAAGAGGCGGGCCTGTTTTTGACAAACACAGCCAAAAACTGCGGTTCAATCCATCTTCTGGACTGCCCCTACAATGTGGATTTTTCCGAATACGCAGCGGGGGACGGAGCTTCGGATGGGGATTCCGCTGACGGCGAAGATTATGAGGAGGGGTACAACCCCGACAAATTGCGGCTCCTCACTTTTGCGGAGCCGCGTTCTCTTTCATATCGGTAATATACCATTTGCCGTCGATTTTCTCGCAGCCATAACAGTAGCTCTGGCGCACCAGTCGGGAATATTTTTAAGAGATAATGCACGAAGTATAGATTTTCTGCACGAAATACAAGATTTTTCTGATTTTCTCATATATTAAAGTAATTCAAGCAAAGCTGGAATATCGTTCTTCAAGGTTTCAAATACAATATTCAAATCCACATTACCATAATCATGTACAATTCGATTCCTCAATCCATACAATGCGTTCCAGGGAATATCTCCCCGCAACCTTTTGTAATCATCTGTAAGTTTTCTCGCATTCTCAGAAATCTGAATCATACGAAAAAGCATGGAATCCAATAGTATCTCATTGACATTCAGCTCCTCTATATCCACATTTTTCATATGTTTTGAAATAAACTCTAAATCATTCTTTATTTTCTGAATATAATAGGCGTCATTTTTCACATTATCCATATATCTTAATCCCCTCTTTCAGTATTTCCTTGGTCAGATCCCAATTATCTTTTAGCTGATTCATATCCAGAACATCTACTTTTTTGCGGAGGATATTCCGTATCTCCTCAACCAGTTCATAAAATTTTAAACCTTTAACATTTGATGAAATGAGAAGATCTACATCGCTAGCAGGATTTGCCGTGTTTTTAGCATATGAGCCAAAAAGATAACAAAAATCCACTTCATAGTTATCAAATACCTGAGCACACTTCTGTCTGATATCTTTCAAATCCAGAATGCCATGATTTTCATCAATGGGATTAAATTTTTCCAATTTGTCCACAAGATAATTGTATTTTAACGTATTTGATTTCTGAATATCATTTTCATATGTTTTATAGGAACGGAGAGAAATCCCCACTAATTCTGCCGCCTGCTTCTGTGTCAGTTTCATTTCCAGTCTTATCTTTTTCAAATCTTTCATTCTTTGCACCCCTACATTAATTTTAGTGCAGAATTTGCACTATGTCAACTAAAAAGTGCAAAATTTGCACTATGTAATTTAATAGGGTGTAAATTTAAGCATATAATAAATCTGTCTTGTCCTGCCCTTACTCGCTGACCCACACATCATCGCGGATGTCTATGTAGTGAAATTCGCACTCTACATTTTTGCTCTTGTACTAACTCCCCCCTCACTTTTGCGGAGCCGCGTTCTCATTCATATCGGTA
>CANRJU010000372.1 GCA_947631075.1 uncultured Lachnospiraceae bacterium | reverse complement strand
GCGTCACAAATAGTTTTTGATGGCAGATGAGAAACTGCTACGCAGCTTTCTCATCGCCCCGTCGCGTAAACGCTCCGAAATGGAGATTATTATGCAGAATATCATATGCCGCATTGGGGTGTAATTTTTCTGTTATCACTCCTCTCGGCGCAACCACCCGCGTAAAACGCGGATAAACTAAATGTGCTATCCCTTGTGATTTTGCTCTTTCCTTTGCTGTATAACTGAATCGAACGGGTCCTAGAAGCATAAAATTGATTTTCTCCAATCCATCGCTTCTTTTGGGAGTCGCAGTAACTCCATACACATATCTGGCCGTCGCCTCTCTCAAAACTTTTGATATTGTATCGGATGCCGCATGATGACATTCATCTACAATAATAAGACCATACTGATTCAAAAATTCATGAAATTCTCCTTTTTTGCAAAGAGATCCCGCCATGGCAATATCAATAATTCCCGTCATAGAATCATGTGCTCCGTGAAGCTTTCCAATCAATTCCTTTCGTACTTTTATTCTCCCGGTCTTAGTTTGATATTCCGGCAATTCTTCATCAATTTCCAAAAAGTTCTCCAACGCTTCCTTCCACTGTTCAATCAATGACGAAGATTCCAAAATAATTAAGGTATTTACTTTCTTTTCAGCTATCATTGCGCTACAGACCACGGTTTTTCCAAATGCAGTCGCCGCATGCAATATGCCGTTATCAAATTTAACCATTTCATCTAGCGCAATTTTTTGTTCTTTGCGCAGTTCACCCTTAAATTTTACTTTTATGGATCTCCCCGTCTGGCGTTCATCTTCAATTTCATATGTTATTTTTGCCTGTTCAATATTTTCAATTAATTCCCCGTATAAGCCACGCGGTATTTCTATATAGCCGCTCAAATGATCTTTTCCCAAATAAATCCGCGAAGGCGTATCATAGTTCAAAGTCCCAATAGCCTGATTTTTATAATAAACCGGATTGCTGATTACAGCCATTCTTCGGATTTTATTCTGCAACGCCGGTTTAAGATTTGTATTATCAATATATATCCCATTTGATAATGTAATATTCATTTTACCATTCACATCGGATGCTGAAAAAAATTTATTTTTCTTCCAGGGTTTCTCTCTTTCCTCATCTACCTCTGAACCTTCAATACCATAAGGAATAAAAGACCACTCCCTGATTTTTTCTTCTATAAATTCCTGAGAAAGCCGCGGCTTGCTCCACAATATTTCCCACTGATTGGGGTAAGCGTTCCAATTATTGTCTACAAAAGCGCTGTTTCCCGCCCGCAATGCCTTTCCCTGCAAAGGAAGCGCAATAAGGTTGCCCAGACCGCCTTCGGGAACCGTATCCTGTGCCGGAAGCATTCTATCATAATATTTAAAAGATTTTAGATTTATCTGCTCCGCGCCCTTATCCAGCAAAGCAGTACCAAATTTTCTCACTAGAGACGATTGAATCGGCCTGTCGAAAAAAATCCAGACATGCGCTCCACGCCCGGATCGCGATCTCTCTATCAGCGGATCAATTCCATTCAATATGCAAATTTTCCGCATTGCCTCTACTTCCTCCAGCCATGTGTCATCTGTATTCGCAAAATCCTTTTTTTCAGCTCCCTTTTCATGATTGTCAAAATCATACACCAGAAATCTGCATGTTCCATCTATCAACAATGGATATATCCCAATTACATCTGAGGCATTGTACGAACTCCCTCGCAAATGCGAAAGAACATCTTCCTTCGTTAATCTCTTATAGGCTTGATACCGACAGTCCTTACAGACAACCTTTTTTCTCTGCTTTTTAGGGCATACATCCTGCCAAAAATTATAACACTGCGTATAGTAACCTGCTTCACCAGTGTTCTTCTTCTCACTTCTTTTTGCATATACATCCTGACGCCCCCAGAAACGAGAATAAAACAGATTCGCCATCTCATCCGTAATCACAGCAGGATGAAGGATTCTCTTGCCTTGATCCGGATCATAAGCATCCGCTTCTTCTGCCGACTTAAAGCGCATTAATTCCTGTGAATAGGAAATTCCTTCACGGTTCAAAATATTTTTCAATATTTGATTTTCTAATTGCATATCGTTCAACTGCATTTGCAGCCGACTCACATTCTCGCTTGCGCTTCTCATAACCTGCCCTCTCCCAATGAATCTCTAAGGACTTCGCCCGTCTCGGGGAATAATTGTTTCAATCAAATCCACCCTTTCAGTGATTTATTGAAATATAGTATATCATTGAAACTTATATAAGTCTACAGGGACGATCTACAGGAACTCATTGTAAAGAAGGAGTTTTTCGATTATACCGAAATAGTCATAATCAGGCGCACAGACAAGCAACATCCCGTTTATCCGGAATCCGGCGGCCTGCCGCTTTTAACGGAGGTTCTTATACCAGCATCTCCTCACGCTCCGCAAGCCACTCTTGGATTGTGTCTATGCTGACCTTAACTGCTCTCGCAATCTGCTCGCCCGACATTCCCATGTCATGAAGTTCATATGCCGTATCTCGTGCTTTCCTCATCTCTCCTGCTGAAACACCTCTATTATAAACACCTTCACTCAAATTACACACTTCCTGCACCTCCTCGCTAATCTCCCGACTCGCGCTGATCTGGAACTCATTTTCCAGCGCGTCCAGTTTCTCCTTATAATCCAAATCCGTAGAGAACATCTTGCTCAGCAGCCGGATCGCGTTATCCCCGCTATTCAC
>CANRJU010000371.1 GCA_947631075.1 uncultured Lachnospiraceae bacterium | reverse complement strand
TAAGAGCGAGGACAAGCTGATCGAGGCGCAGCGGATTTCGGAGCGGACTCATTTTGACATAGAGATGCTGCGGGAGACGGGATTCTGTTCCGGAATTGAGAATTATTCCATGCACTTGAACGGGCTGCACCCCGGGGACACGCCCCAGACATTGATGGATTACTTTCCGGATGATTTTCTCATTATTATTGACGAGAGTCATATTACGGTTCCCCAGATTCGGGGGATGTATGCCGGGGACCGGTCCCGCAAGACGACTCTTGTGGATTACGGGTTCCGGCTGCCGTCGGCCAAGGACAACCGCCCGCTGAATTTTGAGGAGTTCGAGGGGCATATCAACCAGATGCTGTTTGTGTCGGCGACTCCGTCGGATTACGAGCAGGCTCATGAGCTGCTGCGGGCGGAGCAGATTCTGCGCCCCACCGGGCTCTTAGATCCCAGCGTGGAAGTGCGTCCGGTGGAGGGACAGGTGGACGACCTGTTGGGAGAGATTCGCAAGGTGACGGAGAAAAAAGGCAAGGTATTAGTGACTACCCTGACCAAGCGCATGGCGGAGGACCTCACCAAATATTTAAAGGATGTGGGCGTGCGCGTGCGGTATCTCCACTCGGATATTGATACGCTGGAGCGGTCGGAGATTATCCGCGACATGCGTCTGGATGTGTTTGATGTCCTGGTGGGAATCAACCTCCTAAGGGAGGGACTTGACATCCCGGAGATTATGCTGGTGGCGATACTGGACGCGGACAAGGAGGGATTTCTCCGGTCGGAGACGTCGCTGATCCAGACCATTGGCCGCGCCGCACGAAATGCGGAGGGGCGGGTGATTATGTACGCCGACGCCCCCACGGATTCCATGAAGCGCGCCATCGGCGAGACGGAGCGCAGGCGCGCGATTCAGCAGGCTTACAATGAAGAACACGGCATCACGCCCCAGACCATTAAAAAGGCGGTGCGGGATCTGATCCGCATTTCTAAAAAGGCGGAGACGGATATCTCGGAGGAGGAAAAGGATCCCGAGTCCATGAGCAGGGAAGAGCTGGAGAAGGCGGTCCGCAAGGTGATGAAGAAGATGAATCAGGCGGCGGCGGAGCTGAATTTTGAGCTGGCGGCGCAGCTGCGCGACCAGATGCTGATTTATAAAAAGCATTTGCAGGAAATAGATGAATAATCGGAGGATACAGCGGTGGCTAAAAATACAGACAAAAAGAGAATGATTCGCATACGGGGGGCAAGGGAGCACAACCTGCAGAATATCAGCCTGGATATTCCGCGGGATGAATTTGTGGTGCTGACACGATTTACGCGGAGGGACAGAGGCGGTACATGGAGTCGCTGTCCTCCTATGCCAGACAGTTTCTGGGGCAGATGGAGAAGCCGGATGTGGAGAGCATTGAGGGACTGCCGCCGGCCATTTCCATCGATCAGAAATCTACGAACCGCAATCCCCGCTCTACCGTGGGGACCGTGACGGAAATTTACGATTATTACCGTCTTTTGTACGCGAGGGTGGGGATTCCGCACTGCCCCCAGTGCGGGCGTGAGATTCGCAAGCAGACGATCGACCAGATGGTGGATGAGATTATGAAACTGCCGGAAAAGACGCGCATTATGCTGCTGGCGCCGGTGGTGAGAGGGCGCAAGGGCGAACACGCCAAGGTGCTTGACAAGGCGAAAAAAAGCGGTTATGTCCGGGTGATTATCGACGGCAGCCAGTATGAGCTCAGCGAGGAGATTAAGCTGGAGAAAAATAAAAAGCACACGATTGAGATTGTGGTGGACCGCCTTTCCATACGGGACGGGATTCAGAAGCGCATGACGGATTCGATTGAAAATGTCATGAAATTGGCGGACGGGCGCATGGTCGTGGACGTGGTGGGCGGCGAGCCCATGAATTTCAGCCAGAGCTTTTCGTGCCCGGACTGCGGAATCAGCATTGACGAGGTGGAGCCGCGGAGCTTTTCCTTTAACAATCCGTTCGGAGCCTGCCCGGTCTGCCACGGCCTGGGCTACAAGATGGAATTTGACGAGGATCTGATTATACCGGACAAGAGCCTTAGCATCGCGGAGGGGGCCATTGCGGTCATGGGCTGGCAGTCGGTGGTGGATTCCGGCAGTTACAGCCGCAGTATTCTGGACGCGATGGCGAAGGAATACGGTTTCAGCCTTGACACGCCCTATCAGGATTATCCGAAAAATGTTCATGACCTGATCTGGCTGGGGACGGGCGAGCACCGGGTGGAGGTCCACTATACCGGACGGCACGGGCGCGGCGTGTACAATATCGCGTTTGAAGGACTTTTGCACAATGTGGAAAAGCGCTACCGGGAGACGGCATCCGAGGTCTCACGCCAGGAGTACGAGTCCTTTATGCGGATTACGCCCTGTCGGCAGTGCGGGGGACAGCGTCTGAAAAAAGAATCGCTGGCGGTTACCGTGGCGGATAAAAATATATGGGAAATCTGCAATATGTCCATTATTGACCTGAAAAATTTTATGGACACGATTGAGCTGACAGAGAGGCAGAAGCAGATCGGGCGGCTGGTGCTGAAGGAAATCCGTTCAAGGCTCGGATTTCTGGTAGACGTGGGGCTGGATTACCTCAGCCTGGCGCGGGCGACGGCCACACTCTCCGGGGGCGAGGCGCAGCGGATCCGCCTGGCGACACAGATCGGCTCCGGGCTGGTGGGAGTCGCCTATATTCTGGACGAGCCCAGCATAGGC
>CANRJU010000370.1 GCA_947631075.1 uncultured Lachnospiraceae bacterium | reverse complement strand
GTGAAGCCGCTGAAATGGCGGAAATTGGGGCAACCGTATAGGTTGTTCCAGAAATATCTTTATGATAGAGAAACATGGTGCTATCTTAGAGGAGAATCATGCTTTTTGTCCTAAATGTGGAGCACCAAGAAAAAAGGAGATGAAAAAATGGAAGATTTAAATGCTGAAGTACTAGTGAAAAGTGAAAAGATATCGCAAAAGTGGAAAGTATGGGTTATTTGGGCTGTGATCGCTTTGTTAATTATAGTAATAATGGTGTTCCATATTTGTTGGTATAAAGATTATAAAGAGGGACAAGAATATGGTCTTGACTATTACTCTCATCTCGAAGATGTAGAAGATGTAGATGATTCTTATGTCGTAGATAAAAATGATTCGTATGCGGATCAATGTAAAGATGCCTTCAATTATCTTAATTATTTTAAATTTCATTTTTTTAATCATTATTATGCCGAAGGTGTTGATCGCGATGTTCGCGAACTTGCTCACGAAACAGCTCTCAAAGTAGAAGAAGAAAGAAAAGAGTTGTTTTATGAGTATATGAAAGGGGGCGGTTATGTTCGTTTTAGCTCAACGCGGATAGATAATTGGTTTAAATATACTAATTTTTCTGAGTATCTTTCTGGTTGTTATGTTGAATGGGGTGCTGGAGAAGGATCGATCCTCGTGTTGATTTATCTTTTATCACTTTTTTGGGCTTGCTGTTTTATTGCTTCGATTGTATTCACAATTTTAGTTAAACGTGAGGCAAAAAAAGAATTGATAGTTAATAAGGACTCTGTTTTATGTAAAGTAAATCCTAAAAAATCAAAGCAATTATCTTTTGATGACATTAGCAATGTTGAATATGGAAAAAAATCTTTGAAGATAATTGGGACAGGGATTAAATTTAAGATACGCCATATAATCAACGCTGAAAGTATAAAATCTATTATTTTGGATAAGAAAAAAGAATTTCCTTATAAAATTGAAGATACAAGAATAAGCGCAGCGGATGAATTAAAAAATTATAAAGAACTCTTAGATAACAATATAATTTCGAAAGAGGAATTTGATGCAAAGAAAAAACAAATTTTAGGTTTATAGCCGGGGTGACGCCTTGGTGTTAACTACAAAGGAGGGGAGTTGTGGCAGGAATGAATGTAAATGTTTTTGTTAAGAGCTATTGGAACTACTATCTTGAATTAGAAGATCAGTTCATTACTACAAAAAAATTTGTGGAATTTGCTAGTTCTAATTCTGCAACATATTCGATTGAATATTTGAAATTATTTCAGGCTGTGTGTAGCGAAATCGATGTCGTAGCTAAGATATTGGCCGAGGAATACGATGCGGAATTTAAGAAAATCAAAAATAAAAACATACAGAAATGGGGCTACTATTTACAATCAGCTTACCCATACTTAGAAACGATTTCAGTTCTATTTAATAACGATTATTCAATTTGTCCATGGAAAAATTGGAAATACGAAAAATATATAGACAAAAAGGGTGCTTTACGTTATCGGTTGCTTCAAGGAAAAGAAACACCTTTTTGGTGGACAGCATATAACAAAGTCAAACATGAACGAACCTCTCATTTTAAGGATGGAAAAGCCAATTATTCTCGCGCAAACCAAAAAAATCTCATATATGCTCTAGCTGCGCTATTCATTTTAGAAATGTCCTACCTTGAGTCGATTAAGGAAGAAACAGAAAAGTTCTACAGTGCCAGCAAATTGTTTAGGTATAATAAATAGTAATTGTGGAAAGCCTATCAAAAATTCCTTTGGAACAAAGGGCGCACTTTTATATGGGGCAATCCTTGTATATGCGTTCCGTAGCTGTCTGTGCTGATTGCGGAGAGGAGATGAATATTCCGGGGCTTATTGATAAGAATGTTCAGGAAATCGACGAGCAGTACAGGGTGGCAGAAGAATCTATATTCACGACATGTTGAGTAAGGCATCCTAATTCCTGTCAGCACAATTATAAAAGAGGAACCGCTCCACAAGCGGCCCCCCTTTCAACATGATCAAAAAAGAATATTTAATATTTATTTCGCCCTATTACTGAACAGCGTCAAAGCCATTCTGCAGATCCGCGAGGATATCGTCGATGTGCTCCGTGCCGATTGACAGCCGGATGGTGTTCGGCCGGATGCCCTGATCGGCGAGCTCCTCCTCGCTCAACTGGCTGTGGGTGGTCGTAGCCGGGTGGATCACAAGGCTCTTGACGTCGGCCACGTTTGCCAAAAGGGAAAAGATTTTCAAATTATCAATAAATTCGTGCGCTTCCTTCACGCCGCCCTTGATCTCGAAGGTGAAAATGGAACCGCCTCCGTTGGGAAAATACTTCTGGTACAGCGCGTGGTCGGGATGCTCCGGAAGGGAGGGGTGGTTGACCGTCTCCACCTGCGGATGTCCGGCGAGAAATTCCACGACCTTTTTCGTGTTCTCCGCATGGCGCTCCAGACGCAAAGACAGCGTTTCAATTCCCTGGAGAAGCAAAAATGCCGCAAAGGGAGAAATCGTCGCGCCGGTATCCCGTAACAGCACCGCGCGGATGTAGGTCACAAATGCCGCCGGCCCCGCCGCCTTGACAAAGGAAACGCCGTGGTAGCTTGGATTTGGCTCAGCGATTGCCGGGTAATTTCCACTGGCAGCCCAGTCGAACTTGCCGGAATCTACAATGACGCCGCCGAGGGTGGTGCCGTGGCCGCCCAAGAACTTAGTCGCGGAGTGTACC
>CANRJU010000369.1 GCA_947631075.1 uncultured Lachnospiraceae bacterium | reverse complement strand
TGCTCGGATTCGTGCATTTGATTCCGGAGCGCGCGAGGGAGAGGATTATCGACATCGCGTCCACGCAGTTTGAGGACGGCAGCGCGTACCATCAGTACCAGCCGCTGACCAAGAAGGGCAACTCGGATATCGGCTCCGGCTTTAACGACGATCCGCTCTGGCTCATTGCAGGCACCTCCGCCTATATCCGCGAGACGGGCGACACCTCGATTCTCACAGAGCAGGTGCCCTTTGACAACGATGATTCCAAGGCAAAGCCGCTCATGGAGCATCTGCGCCGTTCCTTTGACTATATCGTCGGCCACAAGGGGCCGCATGGCCTTCCGTTAATCGGTCGCGCCGACTGGAACGACTGCCTGAATCTGAACTGCTTTTCCGAGCATCCGGGCGAGTCCTTCCAGACGTTCGGGCCGAGTGAGGGACCGGTGGCGGAATCTGTGTTTATCGGCGGCATGTTTGTAAAATACGGAAAAGAGTACGCCGATCTGTGCGCCTACACGGGCGACCAGGCGGAGGCGGACCGCGCTCTGCGCGAGGTGGATCTGGTGGAAAAGGCGGTCCTCACAGACGGCTGGGACGGTGAGTGGTTTGTGCGCGCCTATGACGCTGAGAGCAACAAGGTCGGCTCCAAAGAGTGCGAGGAGGGACAGATCTACATCGAGCCGCAGGGCTTCTGCGTGCTCGCGGGCATCGGCGTAGAGACGGGCGAGGCAAAAAAGGCGCTCGACTCGGTAAAGGAGAGGCTCGACAGCAAGTACGGCATCGTGCTTTTGCAGCCGCCGTACACGAGGTATCATGTGGAGCTCGGTGAGATTTCCTCCTATCCGCCCGGGTACAAGGAAAACGCCGGGATTTTCTGCCACAATAACCCCTGGGTGTCCTGCGCGGAGACGGTGATCGGGCGCGGCGGACGCGCGTTTGAGATTTACCGGAAAACGTGTCCGGCCTACATTGAGGACATCAGCGAAATTCACTGCACGGAGCCCTACGTCTACTCGCAGATGATTGCCGGGAAGGACGCCCATTTCTTCGGACAGGCGAAGAACAGCTGGCTGACCGGCACGGCCGCGTGGACCTTTGTAAATGTGTCCCAGTATATCCTGGGAATCATGCCGACGCTTCGCGGATTAAGCGTTGACCCGTGTATTTCGGAGGAGTTAGGAGAGGGATTTTCCGTGACGAGACGCTACCGCGAGGGCGTGTATCACATCCGGGTGGAGAACCCGAATCGCGTGGAAAAAGGCGTGGCAAAGCTGATTGTGGACGGAGAGGAGTACGTCGGCACAACGGTGATTCCCTACGAGAAGGGGAAGGAAGAATACCATGTGACGGTTGTTATGGGGTGATGTCCCGCGAGGGAAAATAAACAGAAAAAAGAGTACGATGTGACGGTGGATATGGGGTGATGTCCCGCGAGGGAAAATAAACAGGACGTCAGATAAAAAGGTGTATGGATTGATATCGCAGCGTGAGATCAAAATGCGAAATCCATATGCCTTTTTTCTGTACAGCGGCGACAAAATGTGCTATACTGAACACAATATCGAGATATTGAAATATCGGGATATTGCAATATTGGAATATTGCGTACAGACAACTTTGGTCAGGAGGACGGAGAATGATTTTGAGAGGAAAGGCCGCGAAAGCTGTTGGGGCCGCAGCTTTAGTGATCGCGATGATAATGGGAATCATGCCGGGAAGCGTATCGCTGGCGGATTCCTTTGAGGTAAAGCCCTACATTTCCTTCGGCGCGGATTTAAACGCCTCGGAAAAAGGAAAGGTCATGGAACTGATGGAGATCGATGACGAGGAGTTAGCGGACTATGAGACGATTCAGGTGACCAATGACGACGAGCACGAGTATCTGGATGAATATCTGGATGACAGCCTGATCGGGAGCCGGGCGCTCTCGTCGGTAAAAATCGAGCAGGCGGACGCCGGAGCGGGTATAGCGGTGGAGACGTATAATATTACATTCTGCACCAGGGAGATGTACGCCAACGCTTTGGCTACGGCGGGGATTACGGACGCCGACGTGACGGTGGCGGCGCCTTTTGAGATTTCCGGGACGGCGGCCCTGGTGGGAGCCATGAAGGCTTACGCCACCATGACCGGGGAGGAAATCGACGATGACAGCGCGGACGCGGCGACGAATGAGCTGGTGACCACGGGAGAACTGGGGCAGAGTATCGGAAAAGAAGAAGCAGCCGAGTTTGTGGCGCTCTTAAAGGACAAGGTGGTCAGCGGCGATCTCACCTCCGAGGCGGATATCCAGAAGGCCATTGAGGAGGCGGAGAAAGAACTGAATGTGAGCATTTCGGATTCGGACCGGCAGAAGCTCATGGCTCTGATGGAGAAAATCGGCAGCCTGGATCTGGACCTGGGCAGCTTAAAGCAGCAGGCCAAAGATATTTATGACAAATTATCGGATATTGATATTGACATCGATACAGAAGAAGCGAAGGGATTTTTTGACCGGATCGGGGACGCTATCGGCAACTTTTTTGGCGCCATAGCGGACTTTTTTAAGACCCTGTTCAACTGATGAGTGAGGAGAGTCTCTGGGATGGGCTTTATACGATTATAAAGCCGCTGATGTCATGAAATGGGGAGTTACACAACGATGGGAGAGCGCTGATATTCGTTGGGAAGTTCGGCGCGGTATTTCTGGCTCCAGATCTGGCGGTACAGGTCGGAGGCCAGTATGTCCTGGCGCAGCAGGGCGAGA
>CANRJU010000368.1 GCA_947631075.1 uncultured Lachnospiraceae bacterium | reverse complement strand
AGTTAAAGACAAATTATGTGGGCTCGCATTTTGAAAACTACGACTCCTATCTGGTGCTTTCCCATTTCAAGGGACACGCTATGGCGGGCTTCGGCGGAGCGATCAAGAATATTTCCATCGGCCTTGGCTCTAAGGAGGGAAAATGCCTGATCCATACCGGCGGAAAGAGCCATACAAGCCCGTGGGGCGGCGACCAGACCGCCTTTACAGAGTCTATGGCGGAGGCAGGCAAGGCGGTGTCGGATTATCTGGGAAATGGCGACAGAATTACTTATATCAGCGTGCTGAACAACATATCCATTGACTGTGACTGCGATGGAAATCCGGCAGAGCCGGACATTCACGACATCGGGATTTTGGCATCCAATGATCCGGTGGCGATTGACCAGGCAGCCATTGACCTGTGCTTTGCGGCGGAGGGCAGCGACAGTCTGAAACAGCGGGTGGAGCGGCAGAATGGCCTGCACACGCTGGAACACGGCGAGGAGATTGGTCTGGGAAGCAGAAATTACAACCTGATCAATATTCAGGAGGAAAATTCGTCCGGTACAAGCACGCCCGCGGCTACGGAAAATCCGTCCGGCACAGATACGCCCGCAGCGACAGATAAACCGTCCGATACAAGCGCGCCCGTGGCTACGGATAAGCCGTCCGATACAAGCGCGCCCGCGGTGACAGATAAGCCGTCCGATACAAGCGCGCCCGCGGCTACGGAAAATCCGTCCGACACGCCTTCCGACGGGGAAAGCGTCACAGAGCCGGATTCGGAGGAGCAGGCCGCGAAGGCAGCTATGGAACAGGTAAAGATTAAAAAACTGAAGGCGACCGGGGCAAAAAAGAAGATCAGCATTTCATGGAAAAAAGTCAGCCAGGCGACCGGTTATCAGGTTCAGGTATCGAGAACCGGGAAATTCAAGAAAAAAGACATAATCTTTAACAAGAAAGTGAAAAAGGCGTCGGCAAAAGCCTCTGGCAAGAAGATAAAGAGGAAGAAAACATATTATGTCAGAGTGCGCGCCTATGCTGATTATACAGATGAAGAGGGAGAGGAAGTCCAAGCCTATGGCAGCTGGGCGAAAAAGAAGGTAAAGACGAAATAGATGCTGCTAAGTCAAATTACTAAAAAAAACCCAAAAGCATCCGGTTGATTCTGGGTGCTTTTTGTGGTTATAACTTATAGTATGAACTGATGAACCAGGAGAAACTTCTCACAGAGTTTTTGGTGGATTATAATAGAATCATAAATAAATAACAGGAGGTATTTATCATGGAATACATTACACTCAACAATGGAGTCAAGATGCCTATGGCGGGAATCGGCGTGTTTATGATGTCGCCGGCAGAGGCGGAGAGCGCGGTGGAGAGCGCCTTAAATAGCGGCGTGCGCCTGATTGACACGGCAAACGGCTACATGAATGAGAGCGGAACAGGGCGTGGCATTAAAAAGAGCGGCGCGCCGAGAGAAGAAATTTTTCTGGTGACGAAGCTCTGGCCGACGGTCTATGAAAAAGAAACGGCGGTAGACGAAACACTGAAAAGGCTTGGCACGGACTATATCGACCTGCTGTTTCTGCACCAGCCCACCGACAACTGGCGCGAGGGCTACCGGAATATTGAAAAGGCGGTAAAGGCAGGCAAGGTCAAAGCCATTGGCCTTTCCAATTTTCCCGATGAGCTTCTGAAGGAGGCCATTGATACGATGGAGCTGAAGCCACAGGTGGTTCAGGTGGAGGCGCACCCGTACTATCCGCAGACCGAGCTGAAAAAGATCCTTGCCGAGACGGGCATGGGCCTGATGGCATGGTATCCGCTGGGGCATGGCGATAAGAGCCTGATCAATGAGCCGGTATTTGCGGAGCTGGCAGCAAAATATAAAAAGACCAACGCACAGATTATTCTGCGCTGGCATATCCAGAGCGGCAATGTCGTGATTCCCGGTTCTAAAAATCCGGACCATATCCGCGATAATTTCGATATTTTTGACTTTGTCCTTTCTGACGAGGATATGGCGCAGATTGCCAAGGTGAATAAAAACAAGCGGTACTATACGGCAACTCCGGATATGCTTGCCGCCTATGCCACAATGGAACTGCAGCCGGACCTGTAATCATGGAACCGATAGAAGGGAGCATTGTCAATCATTTTGATCCGAATTTTGTCAGGATGCTACACGGAAGAATTATGAAATGATGGGAGGAAATATAATGTACGCATTTACATACAGTTATCCGACTAAGGTTTATTTTGGAGAAAAAACGGCGGAAAAGAATCTGCCTGCAGAACTTTCAAAGGTCGGCAAAAACGTGATGCTTGCCTACGGCGGCGGTTCCATAAAGAAAAATGGCATTTATGATGAGCTTGTGGGAATTTTGAACGCGGCAGAGAAAAATATCATTGAATTTACGGGAATTATGTCCAATCCCACTTATGAGAAAGTGAAGGAGGGCGTGAAGCTGGCGATAGAAAACGCGGTGGATTTTATTCTCGCCGTGGGCGGCGGCAGCGTCATCGACTGCTGCAAGGTCGTCTCCGCGCAGGCAAAGACGGAGGCGGATCTGTGGGAACTGGAGACAGTACAGCACGGCACGCCGACTGGCTTTATCCCGATGGGAGCCGTGGTGACGGCGTTTGGCACGGGCGCGGAGATGAACAACGGGGCGGTGATTACGAATGAGAAAAAGAAGATAAAGGGGCCGCTCTGGGGAGCGTTTTATGATTTTGCCATCCTC
>CANRJU010000367.1 GCA_947631075.1 uncultured Lachnospiraceae bacterium | reverse complement strand
CTTTACCCATCTGCAGAAGGCGCAGCCGGTCACGCTGGCCCACCACTTCGGCGCCTATTTTGAAATGTTCCGCAGGGATCGGAGTCGCCTGCGCGATATATACGACCGCATGAACTACTGCCCGCTGGGCGCGGGGGCGCTCGCCGGTACCACCTATCCGCTGGACCGGGAGTACAGCGCCTCTCTGCTGAAATTTGACGGGCCAACGTTTAACAGCATGGACTCCGTGTCCGACCGGGATTACCTCATCGAGCTGCTTGGCGCCATGTCCACCATCATGATGCACATGAGCCGCTTCTGCGAGGAGATTATCCTCTGGAACTCCAACGAGTACCAGTTTGTGGATATTGACGACTCCTATTCCACCGGTTCGAGCATTATGCCTCAGAAGAAAAATCCGGACATCGCCGAGCTGGTGCGCGGCAAGACCGGACGCGTCTACGGCGCGCTCATCTCCCTCCTCACGACGATGAAGGGGATTCCTCTGGCATACAACAAGGATATGCAGGAGGATAAGGAGCTGACCTTTGACGCCATCGACACCGTCAAGGGATGCCTCGCCCTCTTTACCGGCATGATCGACACGATGAAATTCAACAAACCGGTCATGGAAGCCAGCGCCAGGAACGGATTCACCAACGCCACAGACGCCGCCGACTATCTGGTCAACCACGGCGTTCCCTTCCGGGACGCCCACGGCATCATCGGACAGCTGGTACTGCTCTGCCTGGAGAAGAACATCGCGCTCGATGACCTCCCGCTGGAGGAATACCAGAAGATTTCCCCGGTATTTAAAGAGGATATCTACGATGCCATCTCTCTCAAAACATGCGTGGAAAAGCGGAACACTATCGGCGCGCCGGGACCGGAGGCCATGAAGAAAATCATAGCCTCCAATGAAATGTACCTGCAGCAGTCCTAAAGAAAATTGTAAAAATTTTAATTGTGAAAAACGGTGTGGAACCTGCTGGGATCCACACCGTTTTTTGATGTCACATCTGTGACATTGGCGCACTGTGCGACATTGGCATGTCTGTGACATTGCACACTTTGCGACATTGGCGCACTTTGAGACATTGGCACACCTGCGACATTAGCGCACTTTCTTATATTGATCGAACTTATATTTAAGAAATGAAATTAGTCCGGATCACCGGCTCGCGCTCCGGGAACTCGATTCCTTTTTCTTTTCCGGCCTGTATACATTTTAAAAGCCATGCCATGTTGTTTCCCAGCGTCCGCATGGTCTGCAGGCCCTCCTCATCCTTTAAAACCTCCTCCGGGGTGTTGCCGTGAACCTGATTCCAGTACTGAGAGGAAACGATGGGCATGCAGTTGATGGTGAAATATTTATTAATCTGATCGAAGGTGGCAGAAGCTCCGCCCCGGCGGCAGCTAGCCACCGACGCAGCCGGTTTCCCGACCATCACGCAGCCTCCGCTGTAGAACGCGCGGTCCATAAAAGATGTGAGCGCTCCGCTCCCCGCCGCGTAGTGCACCGGCGTCCCGAAAATAAATCCGTCAGCCCCAGCAGCTTTTTCCACAAATTCATTGACAATGTCCTTGCGGAAGCACCCGTTTCCCTCTCTGGCACAGACGCCGCAGCCGATGCATCCGGCAATCGCGTCTACGCCCAGCCATAAGATCTCCGTCTCCACGCCGTTCTTTTCCAGCGCGCCAGCCGCCTCCTTTAAAGCCGTGTAAGTACAGCCCGTCTTGTGAGGGCTTCCATTTACTAACAATACTTTCATGTTGAACCATCCTTTCTGCTATGTAATTATTTATTTTTCCGCACTTTATTTCTATGCGGAGATTGCTTTTGCTATGTGTTTATTTTCTGCGCAACGTGGAAGGTTTCCCCGCTATTTCAGCTCGCCCTGTTCCTCCAGGTATTTGAGAAATCCCTCGCAGCCCTCCACGACGTCGTCGTAGGTAACGTCAAAGTTGCCGGTGTACCAGGGATCCGCTATATCTCTGTCTGATCCTGCAAAGGATAAAAACTTGTATATCTTGCCCTCCGGATCGCCCTTTAGCATCCGGTTCAGATTTCTCATATTCCAGGTATCCATGCCAATGATGTAGTCAAAATCATCATAGTCCTTCCAGGTAATCTGCGTGGCTCTGTGGGGCAGTACCGGTATGCCTTCCTTCCGCATCTTCTGTATCGTGCCCCGGTGGGGCGGATTGCCAATTTCCTCGGTGCTGGTAGCCCTGCTGTCGATTTTGAACAGGTCTGCCAGTCCCCGCTTGTTTACCATGTCCTGCAGCACGAAGCTACTCATGGTGCTCCGACAAATATTGCCATGGCAGACGAAAAGTACTTTTATCATCGTTTTATATCCCTTCCTAAGCCTATAAACCTTGATCTTTCAAGGGTTTTGGCGTTTTACTCTGATTTTGGTTTTTGCCCTGATTTTGCATAAAGCAACAATAACAGCTTGCTGTCACATTGTTGACATTGCATTTTTATGTGAGTGTAACGACAGCGAGAAACATCGTTTCGAGCTGCCGTTCGCCGCATTCCCATTGTACCATATCAAGACCAACATTGCACTACAAGATTCACAAAAACCGCAAGAATTTAAATAACTATGCCAAATGGGATACTCCTGCTCAATGTACTGGTCAAACAGACGGCGCTTAATCAAACGCTTGTTTCCACCCATAATACCAAACGCTTTCTATGTATTCTTTTCGCAGCAGGAACCAATTTATAAGTATTTTTCTGTTCTGCATTGTTCAACAACCTCCTCTCCTAAAAGCGTTATCACTTTTTG
>CANRJU010000366.1 GCA_947631075.1 uncultured Lachnospiraceae bacterium | reverse complement strand
GGGACCCAGGGTGTACACCTTTTTCCCGGACTGTCCGGCCAGGCGCTGTACGGTGTCCACCGCGCGGTTCACGCCGAAGCAGAACCCGGCGCTCTGTGCCAGTTCTATTTTGGGCTTTCCCGCCGACGTCGCTCCGTCCTGTGCCGTTGCGCGATTCTGCGCGACCAGGCTGTCTTTCGTATTATCTTCCACTTTTTCCTCCCGCGATCTCCCGGATCTTCGCGACTACTTCCGGGATCGTCATATCCGACGTGTCCAGAAGAACCGCGTCCTCCGCCTGCTTCAGCGGGGCGATCTCCCGGTTCATGTCCTGCTCGTCCCTGGCGATGATATCCCGCTCGATCTCGTCGATGTCGCACTCAGTCCCCTTTTCCCGCAGCTCCTTAAAGCGCCTCTCGGCCCGAACCCGTGAGCTGGCCGTCATGTAAATCTTCACCTCGGCGTCCGGCAGCACCACCGTGCCGATGTCCCGTCCGTCCATGATGACGTCCTGGCTGGCCGCGATCGCCCGCTGCATCTCCAGAAGCTTAGTCCGCACCGCGCCGTACCTGGCCACGACAGACGCGTTTTTCCCCACCTGCTCGTCCCGAATCTTGGCAGATACATCCTCGCCCCCCAGGAAAATATGCTGTACCCCTTCTTCGTGCCGGATATCAATCTGAACCTCGCCGCAGTGTTCGTCCACAGCGCTCTCGTCCTCCACATCCACGCCATGTGTCATGAAATAGTACGCCATCGTCCGGAACATGGCCCCCGTGTCCACATAGACAAAGGACATCTCCTGTGCCGCTAACTTTGCAATAGAGCTCTTGCCCGCCCCCGCGGGCCCGTCAATCGCAATTTTCATCCCTCTACCTCATTTCCGCGGAAAATCCGCTAATAATTTGAATTTTAAATTTTTATTTATTAACAAAAATTTTTTTTAATAAATATTTAAATTTTTTCAAAAAAATTGCCGTCCATTCGCCGCGCTCTTTTACTCAGACGCTCTCTCCTTACTGCCTCGCCGCGAAAAATTTCCGTCGTGACATGCCTATCTCCATCACTCCGCCCGTCCCGCCGCGTAACCGGTAGACCAGGCGATCTGTAAATTAAATCCCCCCGTCAGCGCGTCCAGATCCAGTATCTCCCCGGCAAAGTACAGCCCCTTTACGAGCTTCGACTCCATCGTGGCGGGATCGACCTCCTTCACCGATACGCCGCCCCGGGTGATAATGGCCTCGTCCATCCCCCGCAGGCCTGTCAGCGTCAAGGTAAAATCTTTCATTCCGTCCAGCAGTCTCCCTCGCTCCTCTCTGGTCACCTCGTGCACCTTCCGTTCCGGGAAAATGCCCGCGTACGCTAACATCACCGGAATCATGCTCTTGGGGAGAAGCGCTCCCAGCGCATTATGTATATCGGCATTTTTCCGCTCCTCAAAATCCCTCAGAACGCGTTTTTCCAACTGCTCCCGCGAAAGAGCCGGCTTTAAATCTATGTGGAGCGCAAGTTCCCGCTCCCCGATCCGGTCTCCTAACAGGCTGCTGGCGCTCAAGATCAGCGGCCCGCTGACGCCGTAGTGGGTAAAGAGAAGCTCGCCGAGCTCCTGAAATTTCGCCTTCCCGGCGTGGGATTGAGAGACCCCGGCACGAGAGGCTTCGGCGCGGGATAAAGATTCCTTCTGCGCCTTTTTCGCGCTGTTTTTCTCATCAACGCCCTTATCCGTGATCGCGACCGACACATTTTTCAGCGTAAGCCCCTGAAGCCTCTCCGGGTAGTCCTCCTTCACGGTCATACCCACAAGCCCCGGCCTGAGCGCCTGGACCGAGTGCCCCAGCTTCTCGGCCATGGCGTGCCCCTCCCCCGTGGAACCGGTGGACGGATAGGAAACGCCGCCGGTGGCGAGAATCACGCGGTCCGCCTCCGCGAAACGTCCCCCGGCCAGCGCCACGCCACGGACTTTGCCCTCCTCGGCTACAATCTCCGTAACTCTCGTATTTAATTGTACCACAACTTTTTGATTCTGGCATTCTTTTTGTAAAACACGGATCACGTCGGAGGATTTATCCGACTGCGGAAAGACGCGCATTCCCCGCTCCACCTTGACTCTCAGCCCCAGATTCTCGAAAAAGGAGATCGTGTCCTCGTTGGTAAAGCCGTAAAACGCGCTGTACAGAAATTTGGCGTTGGATACCACCTGTGAAAACAGGTCGGAAACATCACAGGCGTTGGTGATGTTGCATCGTCCTTTTCCTGTGATAAAAAGTTTTTTCCCTAATTTTTCATTTTTCTCGAAAAGGGTCACCTCATAACCGCTTTTCGCGCACTGGATAGCCGCCATCATGCCGGCCGGCCCTCCGCCTACAACTACTGCTTTTTTCATTTACTCGCACATCCACACACTATTCCGAAGCGTATACTTCATGCAGGCCGAATTGGTAATGGGCGCTCCGGTATCGTTTCCCATCACATCGGAAAATCACTTTATCACACCCGTCCACGTTGTCGATCAGGCTGTTGGCGATGCTGTCCAAAATCAGCCTTTCCATCTTCTTACCGCAGCCCTTTACGGGCTTGCCCTTGGACGAAAATGACACGATGACGCTGCCGTTCTCCTTTGTGGTGACCCGCTTCACATAAATGTCCCCGTCATTGAGGCTGTCCACCACCAGCGACACAATGCTGTAAGCGGAATCGGTCTGCCCGGCCCGTCGGACTGACACGGGAATCAGCGTCATGGTATCAGCGTTGACAGAATATATGGTCATGGTTTTTATCCCGGCGGAAACCGTCGGCGCAGGAGTGGCAATCGTCTCGAGGGG
>CANRJU010000365.1 GCA_947631075.1 uncultured Lachnospiraceae bacterium | reverse complement strand
CGCGCGGATATCGAACTTCTTCTTTTTCAGCAGTTTGCTGTCCTTATTCCGATATCGGTACAGAATAATCTTATTATCGCCCTTGTTGAGCAATGTATAGGTACTCTTTCCATGGGTGACCCTGTACTGATACAGAAGAACATTCGGCAATTTCGTCACAGTCTTGTCGGAATCGCTCTTGTTAAAGGAGAGCAGTTTCCCTCCCTTTTTTTTCGGCCTGTCCTCGCTGTAATTGGCAAGAGAAACTTCCAGCTTCCCCTTGCTGTTAATTGCCAACTGGACATTGGAGGCCTTAGCGCCTTTCAGTTTTTTCACAACACAGTCCGATGTTCCCGCGGATACCGCGCTTCCGGTAGCCACCGGAGCAGTTCCATCCGCCCGACCCTTAACTGCTGTTATAGAAAGAGACACTGAAAATACCAATACAGCTATTATAAATCTTTTTAACGCAATCCTACTCATAACTACCACCTTTCTTCCATTCACACAAAAGCTCTGTCCCCTGCAGATCCTTATGTCATTATGACCTTTACTTACCTTCATTTACTATATATTGATATTTATATTGTCAAAAAAGGTTCTGTTGCTATTATATATACTGGAATTTGCAGCAGAGGCAAATTTAGAAGCTCCCCCCAGTTTAAATGTTCCATTATATGTGGATGATACAACAAAATCACTTGCCGATCCCACGCTCGCTCCCTTTATATGATTCAGAAGATTTATCGCAGCTTTTTCCGCGCATTTATATCGATTCTGCGTTGTATCTGGCATATCAGGGTCATCTGCATCTTTTATGCCATTTCCATTATCATCATTATCATGCAAAATCTTCTTTCCAGTCTTAGAATTATATGTTGAATGCGCAAAAGTATCTGTTATTGCATGCAGCGCCATTCCATACACAACATAAGATTTATATTTGTCAGATGTAGTAAAATCAGCTAATATAGTAGTCCATTTGACACCACCAATGCCGCCTCCTACTGCCTTAGTCATCATATTATAATCATTTGATGATAATCCCGTAATAATAGACGGATCACTATAATTGCCTCCCCTATACACGGAAGCCATCTTTGTTAGCATTGTATAACATGCTATATAATTCGACGTCCTGTCCTCTCCGTAATATCCATGAAAAGGAGGATAATATGTCATACCATCTATTCCATACTTACTTTGATCCGGAAGACGCGCGCCTATCACAATTACTTTTAAATCATCGCCTGTAAAAATACTGTTTTCTCCGGCCAGTTCCTCATGTTTATCTCCTTTCCAGCGCCCCTCCACTGTATTTACATCATCAAAACTGGGAATTTCAGAATAATTTTTTTCTATTTCTAATTCTGTCGTTCCGGTTTCGATGCCTTTTTGATATTCGTCCCAGGCCTCATCATAATTTTCCATGGCATAAGCAAGATCTACAATTCCATGCCCGTATTTTTCCTCATCGCCTGACTTTACTGCACTGGCATAAATCAGTTGCCGAATAAAATCCGCAGGAACATCTTTATTGATTTGCCAAAGAACAGAGGCTATGCCCGTTACATGGGGCGCTGCCATACTGGTTCCGCCCGATACCATAATTCCATCAAACATTCCTGTAGAACTAATCTGTTCACCTGGCGCAACTACATCTAATGCTTCTCCTTGAGCACTAAATTCACTAACATACCCGTCTGCTCCGACTGCTCCGACTGAAATCACTTTATCAAAAGCTGCAGGATATTCCACAGTTCCATCATTTCCGGCGGCCGCAATAACTAAAATTCCCTTTTCGATGGCACGATTAATCTCATATTCCAAAGAAGCAGAATACTGTTTTGTTCCCATGCTTATATTGATTATATTCACACCCTGCTCTATCGCCCAGTCAATTCCCTCAATTACTCTGCTGACTGGGGCAACATCATTATAGTCTAACACCTTTGCGGAATAAAGTTCCACATTTTCATTAATTCCCGTAATCCCATCATCGTTGTCCTTCGCTGCAATAACTCCCGCAACACTGGTTCCATGACCACTACCGTCTTCATACAATATAGATATATCATCTTCCCCCGGCACAAAGTTTTTGCGTGCAGCTACGTTCAAATCACTTGAATAATCAATGCCAGAATCAATCACAGCAACTTTAATTTTATCGCTGCTCCCTGGTATTTCCACGTCATCTGCCCCTACCATCTGCAGATTCCATGCGGTATCTCCTTGGCTCTGTGATACTCGTACACTTTCACTGGATGCGCCAGACCCCCGCATCATGACATCAGATTCCACAATAACTGCAGAATTATCTGCCTCACATTTCTGCGCCTGGCTTTTTGTTAATAACGCTGTACTAACATTAACTTTCTCATTATCTTTCTGCTCCAGGATAATATACTGCTCTGTCTTCTCAGCGCTCATTGATGCGTCACTTTCGCACACACATATTGTGCTGCCAAGCAGCGCCCCGCAAATAAATAAAGATACAAATTTTTTTATACAGCCTTTCATATGCCTCTCCTCCTAATACTAATTTGTTTTTTAATAATTAACGATTTCCAGTTACAAATTGATTTTCCTAAATGATTGCCTAGATATAAGATTGTATCACCTCCGCTTATGCTTCCTGCTCCCGCTCCAGCACGCCGTGATCCATATGGTACACCTCATCGCACAGGATATCGATATCCTCCCGGTTATGGCTGGCAATCAGGAGCGTCTTTCCCGAATCCCGCAGCTCCATGAACAGCTTCCTCATATCCGCCACGCCCTGGTTATCCAGGCCGTTCATCGGCTCGTCTAACACGAGGATCT
>CANRJU010000364.1 GCA_947631075.1 uncultured Lachnospiraceae bacterium | reverse complement strand
GTGGCAAAATTCAGCCGTATGCGGCTGATGCCAAAGGATGCAGAAAAGCCCGCTGACGGCCGGCGGAAAGATAATATGATAAGATAAAAAGCTCACTCCACCCATATTCGCCTTATAAGGGGTGTTGTTTTCTGGGCAAAATGGTATACTTAATACAAAAAGATACTCTGGAGGAATTAAGATATGGATCAGATAGCAATAGGAAAATTGATATCCAAAAAGCGGAAAGAACAAAATTTAACGCAAGAACAACTTGCTGAACGGCTGGGAGTTTCCAATAAAACGATTTCAAAATGGGAAACAGGAAAGTGTATGCCCGATTACTCAATTATCGAGTCCTTGTGTCAGGAATTAAATATTACGTTAGCAGAATTGCTTGATGGAGAAGAAGATGAAAAGAGTATCCATACATACGATAGTCAGCAGATACTTAAAATGATGAAAGAAACGCAAGACCTTAAAAATAAAAAACTAATGCTTATCGGCATTGTAGTATCCCTTTCCGGAATAGTTTTTCTTATCTATTCACGGTTAATTGGCGGAACTGATATTCAAGAGATGCTTTCCGGCTTCACACTTGGCATTTCTTTTCCGCTTATGTTGCTGGGAATTATACTTATTATACGGTCAAAATGTCGGAAAGGTAAGGATTTATAAATGAGCAAAAAAAGAATTCTATTATTTTGGGGCATCGCATTTGCGATAGCCGGTTTAATTTGTCCGGCTCTTTGTATTTTTCAAGATGGAAAAAATCAAATTTTGTTGAATGCAGGTTTGATGTGTAATTCAATCGCATTTGTAATAAATTGCATTGCAAATAGAAAGAAAAAATAAAGCAAAGTATCTGCCCGACGGCAACGCCGCACACCTCGCAAAGAAACGGCAGCAGTAAAAAAGCACCGGGATCCCGGTGCTTTTTTATTCCGTCCGCGAGGTAACTCGAACACCGAGGCAACGCAGGGAGTTCAAGCCGAAATACGTAGCGCCGTCCCTCACAGTGCCTTGAAATGCCTTGCTTTACAGAATTCTTTAATGTCTTGAAGTTAATGCCGTGTTACACCGTCCTCTCTGATATTAAGGTGTTTTAATTGCTTTAGTTAGCAGTTCGTTAGCAAGAGCCATGATTCTAGGGTTGCGATATCGCCGCTATCCCTACCGTTATATTATCGGTAGTGTTATTTCTTTCTTAAAACGGCGTCAAACGAACAAAAAGTTTATAATTGAATTGCAAGTTTCGTCCTGCTGCTTGCCTGTTTGTTAATTTTAGTTGGTCGTGAATCAATATATTGCGCCATATAAAGGGAAAATTTACTACAGTTTGAATTTAATGCTTGACAAAGTTATAATTGCGTGTTATCATATACGATGAAGCCAGGAAGGAGGCACAGCTATGTCTATTTTTAGTGACCGCGTTACCGCCTTGATGAAAAAAAGCGGTCTATCACAAAAGGAGCTTGCAACAAAAGCCGGTGTCACAGAATCCGCTATGTCCTATTATGTCAAAGGTTCTCGCACACCGCGGAGTGACGTTCTTACCCGTATGGCGAAAGAATTGGGGACGACCACCGATTATCTGCTCGGTACGTCCGATGAAAATACCAACGAGGAGAATAAGGAATTACTGTACTTGCAGCGCAATCTCGGGAAGTTAGATTCCGAACGCCTTAAAAAAGCTGAAGCTCTGCTTAAAACCGTATTTGACGATATTTTTGATGATGATAGCGAGGGGTGAATGGATTACGGGTACCAAACCGAATTTTGCAGGGGCATACTCAAAGGCGAACGAAATACTTGTAAAATCGAGTGTCATCTCTACGTTCCCGTTTTCCCCCACTGCGCTTGTCAAAGAACAGACCCCCATCGTCTGCCGTACGTATGCAAAAGCCAAGAAGTACGGGCTTGAAATGCGTGACTTCGGAAGCGAATCGGCGGTTATTATGGCAATGGGTAACAAGTACATCATTTTTTACGACGAAAACAAACCTATGACACACATCGGATTTTCCATTCTTCACGAGTTTGGACACGTCGTGAACAAACACGACTTTCGGAAGAAAGACGATGAAATGTACAAACGCTACGAGGTCGAAACAAACTATTTTGCAGCGCAGTTATTGATGCCGGAGCAGTTGCTTCGAGAACTGCAAAGCCGTGGAGTATACATAACCAAGGGTTTCTTACAGAATGCTTTTGGCGTTTCTGAATCCGCTGCAGAAAAGCGTCTTACTACTCTCGCAAACACAAATGCCGAATGGTATTCCCGTGCAGAGCGCGAATTTGACGATATTATCCTGCTGAAATACGGTGTCTTCCTCAATGCAATTTGCCCAAAAAAAGCTACGTATAACTTTGAATATGAATTTGACCGTCAGCGTGAACGGGATAGATGGTATTGAGCGGTACCGGGTTCAGTAGTAATAATAAATCCACTTGAAAGGAGTTGATGTGAATTGCTTGCGGTTAAGACAAAAAGAAAAAGCACTGTTAAGATTGTTGGCGCAATCAGAACGGTGCTTATCTCCGAGCATCTCTACTCGTAATATGGTAACTGTATTATAAGAGATTTCGGAGCAAAAGTAAATGGCTTTTTTGCAAATTTTTCAAAAAAAGCACTTTACAAATCGACTTTTCTGTGTCTCCGAGCATTTCTCTCGTAATATGGTATTTGCTATTGAGATGCTTTCGGAGGCACAGCTTCGGGGTAAATTTATATCAAAACGCACGCTTTATGCCCCGTTGTATGTGCATTTATGAGGTTGATATCAATGGCTAACGAAAATTGCACCCGAAGTGGGTGCAAAGACGTTTTT
>CANRJU010000363.1 GCA_947631075.1 uncultured Lachnospiraceae bacterium | reverse complement strand
GCTGCCCTCTGTCAGCTCGTCGCCGGCCTCCAGCTCCTGGCCGTCCATGACCTTAATGCGGGATCCGTACGGAATCAGATATGCCTTGCTCTGTCCCGTCTCGTCGTTAGTCACAACGACCTCCCTCTTTTTCTTGGTATCGCGGAGCTGCACTTTTCCGGCAAACTCGGAAATAATGGCAAGTCCTTTCGGCTTTCTGGCCTCGAAAAGCTCCTCCACACGGGGAAGACCCTGTGTGATATCGTCGCCGGCCACACCGCCGGTATGGAAGGTACGCATGGTCAGCTGGGTACCCGGCTCGCCGATGGACTGGGCCGCGATAATGCCGACAGCCTCTCCCACCTGAACCGGCTCCTTGGTCGCCATGTTGGAGCCATAGCATTTCGCGCAGATACCGATGTGGGACTTACAGGTCAAAATCGTGCGGATCTTGATCTGCGCCTTGTCCCCCGCATCCCGCACTGCCTTCGTATTTACAATGCGCGCCGCGCGCTTTGGCGTAATCATATGGTTTGCCTTGACGATCACATTGCCGTCATCATCCTTTATTGTCTCACAGGAGTACCGTCCGGTGATGCGCTCCTCCAGCGTCTCGATTACCTCTTTGTCATCCATGAAGGCGCTGATCCACATGCCCGGAATCTCGTCTCCTCCCTTTGCGTCGCAGCAATCCGTCTCGCGGATTACTAACTCCTGGGATACATCAACCAGACGCCTGGTCAGGTATCCGGAGTCGGCGGTACGGAGGGCTGTATCGGACAGTCCCTTACGGGCGCCGTGGGCGGAGATGAAGTACTCCAGTACGTCCAGTCCCTCACGGAAATTGGACTTGATCGGCAGCTCGATCGTCCGTCCGGACGTATCCGCCATCAGTCCGCGCATACCGGCCAGCTGCTTGATCTGCTTCTCGGAACCACGGGCTCCGGAATCGGCCATCATGAAAATGTTGTTGTACTTGTCAAGACCGCCAAGCAGCGCGTGGGTAATCTCGTCGTCGGCGTCCTTCCACGTCTCTACCACGGATTTGTAGCGCTCCTCCTCGGTGAGCAGGCCTCGGCGGTACTTCTGGGAAATCACTTCCACTGTATCCTCGGCCTCTTTGATAATCTCTTTCTTTGCCGCGGGCACCTCCATATCGGAAATCGACACGGTCATGGCCGCGCGGGTCGAATATTTATATCCAAGGGACTTAATCGCGTCCAGCGTCTCCGCCGTCCGGGTAGCTCCCTCGTTGTTAATGCATTTCTCCAAAATCTGCTTTAACTGCTTCTTCCCCACATGGAAATCTATTTCCAGCTTCAGGAAATTGTCCGGATTCTCCCGATCCACAAATCCGAGATCCTGACTGATAATTTCATTGAAAATAAATCTTCCCAGCGTGGACTCGATCACGCGGGACTCCATCACGCCGTCCGCGTTGAGGCCGAAACGGCGCACCTTAATCCTCGCGTGGAGCGTGATCTCGTGGTTCTCATAGGCAATCATCGCCTCGTTGACGTCCTTGAACGCCTTGCCCTCTCCCTTGGCGCCCTCGCGCTCCTGTGTCAGATAGTAAATACCCAGCACCATGTCCTGAGAAGGCACGGCAACGGCGCCGCCGTCCGACGGCTTCAGCAGGTTGTTCGGCGACAGCAGAAGGAATCGGCACTCTGCCTGCGCCTCTACGGAGAGCGGAAGATGAACCGCCATCTGGTCACCGTCGAAATCGGCGTTGAACGCGGTACATACAAGCGGATGCAGCTTGATTGCCTTACCCTCTACCAGCGTCGGCTCAAATGCCTGAATTCCCAGACGGTGCAGAGTAGGGGCGCGGTTGAGCATGACGGGATGCTCCCGGATTACTTCTTCCAGGATATCCCATACGGCCGGCTCCAGCTTCTCTACCATTTTTTTCGCGTTTTTTATATTGTGGGCTGTTCCGTTCGCCACCAGCTCTTTCATGACAAATGGCTTGAACAGCTCGATCGCCATCTCCTTTGGCAGACCGCACTGATAAATCTTCAGCTCCGGTCCCACAACGATAACGGAACGTCCTGAGTAGTCAACACGCTTTCCCAAGAGGTTCTGGCGGAAACGTCCCTGCTTTCCCTTTAACATGTCGGAGAGGGATTTCAGCGCGCGGTTTCCCGGTCCCGTGACCGGACGTCCGCGGCGTCCGTTGTCAATCAGCGCGTCCACCGCCTCCTGGAGCATGCGCTTCTCGTTGCGCACGATAATGTCCGGCGCGCCGAGCTCTAACAGTCTTTTCAGACGGTTGTTTCGGTTGATAATTCTGCGGTACAGATCGTTCAGATCCGACGTGGCGAACCGTCCGCCGTCCAGCTGCACCATAGGACGCAGATCCGGCGGAATCACCGGAATCACGGTCAAGATCATCCAGTCCGGATTGTTGCCGGACTCACGGAATGCCTCTACCACTTCCAGCCTCTTAATAATGCGGGCGCGCTTCTGTCCTGAGGACTCCTTCAGCTCCGCTTTCAGCGTCCTGGATTCCTCGTCCAGATCGATCCGCTGTAAGAGCTCCTGAATGGACTCAGCGCCCATGCCCACGCGGAATAAATCCCCGTACGTCTCCCTTGCCTTCTGGTACTCCTGCTCGGTCATGACCTGCTTTACCTGGATTTCCGGTGTCTCGGACTCCAATACGATATAAGCGGCAAAATACAGAATCTTCTCCAGCACCTTCGGGGAAATGTCTAACATCAGTCCCATGCGGCTGGGAATTCCCTTAAAGTACCAGATATGGGACACCGGCGCGGCCAGCTCGATGTGGCCCATGCGCTCGCGGCGCACGCTGGATTTGGTGACCTCCACGCCGCATCGGTCGCAGACTACGCCCTTAT
>CANRJU010000362.1 GCA_947631075.1 uncultured Lachnospiraceae bacterium | reverse complement strand
GTAGGGCCGTTTAGTATAACAGCTCTTTTTGGAGTCCATCTTTTCCATTCTTCATCGAGCTGCTCGCCGATATAAGGGCCGTCAAGCATTACCGTTAGCGGTTGTAGCTCAGCATACTGTCGAAGTGAAAGATATGGATAATTATAAATAGATTTAAAAATGTTTTCTTGCATAGAAAAAACCTCCTAAAAAATTTATGGCTTCATTATACCATAAATTTTTTAGGAGGTGTGGGTGGACGCAAAATAAAATTAATTCCGTTCCTCCCCTATATATTAGGGTTTTTAGTATATTATATTTTTTCGGGCCTTTTTCATTCGAGCAAATTCTTCTTTTACACGTTTTTCTATGTCAGGATAATCCTCCTCATTTATCATAGCTTTGGTCCAGATAGATCCGATAGCTCTATCAACGTGTTCGCTAGCCGGAGATTCTTTGACCGCATTAATTTCTTTGTGACATTCGTCTTCTATTGTGTTTACTTCTTGTCGAAAAGCATAAAACTCAATCAAGCCCACACAGTACAGAAAAAAGAACTGGATAAATTCTCTAAAATTCTTGAGGACAACTTCACGAGGCGTTATCATCATTTGCTCGGGGCTTGATTTGCCATCTTGCTTAGTTTGATTTGAATTAACGAATATAATTTTAATGATATTTTCTGCGGTTTTTATATCATATTTTTCGTTCAAATAACAACTATCGCCTATATAGCTTTCCTTAAATTTTTTGTATATTTTGTCAAGAAAGTCTTTAGGTTGTTTTTCCCCTGCAACAATAAAGATAGTTTTCTCGTCTTGTGTTAAAATCTCCAAAGCATTATACTTGGTGAATATTTCTTTTATCCTTTCAAAGTTTAAATTATTTAAATGGTCAACAATAACATTCTCATATAGACTAATGTTTTCAAAATGAAATGGGAAAAGCAATAATGCGTAAAAATCTAAGTGGTATTTTAAGTAGTTTACTATAATATCTCCCCTGTTAGAATGATACAGCGAATAGTCTATGAATATATTTTTGCACTCATTATAATAATTATCATCAATTTGTTCTATTGTTCCGTAACTAAACTTGAAGTCAGGAGATTGCTGACCTGTTTTTTTTATTTCCTCTTCCGCAACCGCCAATAAATATTTATTCTTCCATGTTCCTTCGTAGCGGCTACTGTTCACTTCGTTTTTGGCAATTTTCTCATTAAGCTCTTTGTTACCTACGCTGTTGTAAAAATTAGGGTCATCTCTTTCAAAGTGCACTATAGCTTTTTTAACGCAAAATTTATATTGAAAACATCATCTGATTTTGGCAAGGAATTCACTTTACTGTAAGTGCACAATGCTCTTATGACCATATTAAGTCCATTTACCATTGTCATTGCAGAATTTTTGTCTATATTTTTAGCCAAATTACAGCTGGCCGAAAGATTTACTATAGCAGTAAGCCTATTTTTAATGTCTTCATAACAATTCTGCATCGTACAAGCATAAATATATTCTTCTGTTTTTTCAATATAATTTCTATATACATCGCATATTTTTTTTAAAGTTTCTTCATCACATTTTTCATATTCTTCGTTTAATTTTTCCAAATTATTTATTTCATCAATAATCTCTTTATTGTAATTAAGTACGTCTTTTGCGCTTTGGTTTATTATAATTTGTTTTAACTCCTCGAAATAATAGAATGATATTTTTAAAAGGTCGTGTATTTCTGCCTCTATCATAAACTTTGCTTGGGCGTCATCATCTTTACGATCGTATATTGAAGCAGGATGGAAGTTGAGCTCATAAATGTTACTTGCTAATATTCCATATGTACCGCCAACCTTGCGTATTTTTATTCTATTATTTTCATTTTCAGCCTTCTTTTTAAGCTCTTCATCCATTTTTTTATAACTTGTATCCAGAATTACTTTTCTGTCCGACACCATTTTTAACGATGATTCATTATCCATAACGCGCCTCCTCATGATTAGGTTATACTAAAATCATAACATAATTTGCAAAAATAGTCAAGCCAATTTATTTTTACTTAACGATAGAACGCTCCTTCTTTGCACGAGATTCGCCTACCGCTTTATTTACAGTGTTTTTCCTTTCCCCAATTTCATATACCTTGCCACTGCTATCGAACCGTTGGACTGTCAGTCGTCCCAAATGCCTGCATTTCACCGCTTCTCTCATACCGAGGCATATATCGCCGACCAGCAGCCATTTGCCGTCGAGTCCCATTTATTAAACCGGATTCAGTGCCTTACTCACAGCAACTTTAGACAAGTCTTTGTCAATTCCCGACTTATTGAGCCGTCCCACTGCGTAATTGCGTATGATATTTGCATATAGGCAAATTCGGTCGTTCATTTCGCCCATCGATAAAACAGGTTCTTTCCGACGCCAAGTTCCGCCATTGCTTCACGGGCAGTGACCTTCCCTTCTTTCCAACGACCAAAGACATCATTCCAATTATCAGATCTTTGGACTGTTGGCCTCCCCAAATGCTTACCTTTTGCCTTTGCCGCCGCTATCCCCTCTGCTTGTCGCTGGCGGATTGTAGCCCTCTCCTGCTCGGCTATGGTGCCCAAGACCTCGATGAGAATATTGTTTACCATCTCGAACACCCACTCTTGGCCGGGCGGCAGCTCCATCATTGTGGTTGGCAAGTCAATGACCTTGAGTCTGATCCCGTTTTCCTTGAAGTATTGGAGTTCATTCTTGATGTCGCTTTTGTTTCGGCTCAGCCTGTCCAGCGATTTCACCACAAGGGTATCCCCTGACCGAAGCATAGTCGTTTTGAGCGCCTGATAGCCCGGGCGCTCAAGATTTTTTCCGCTTTCCTTATCTGTGA
>CANRJU010000361.1 GCA_947631075.1 uncultured Lachnospiraceae bacterium | reverse complement strand
CGAAAAATTATAAAAATGTTTTTTAATAATCTTTCGGGGTTGTTTCACTGTTCAATTATCAAGGTTCTTTCTATATAATATGCTGACTGCTGCCGGACTGTGTCCGAGATGATTCTTTTGTGCGTCAGCAAGATTTATCTTACCAAAAAGATTCCAGGTTGTCAACACTTTTTTTCATTTTTTTTCAAAAAAATGCGAATAATTTTTTTTATACTATATCTTGTTGTTTTTTAAAGAAAAATATACAAGTTTTATCTTACCAGGTCAAAGACGGAATGCAACAATGCCCATCTCATCTGACCAATTTAGGTTATCAAAAATCCTTAAAAAAAGAAAGTACCATTACGGGTACTTTCCTACATAATTCAAAAACGGAGAAGGAGGGATTTGAACCCTCGCGCCGCGTGAACGACCTACACCCTTAGCAGGGGCGCCTCTTCAGCCACTTGAGTACTTCTCCAGCTGAATATATATGGCACTTCACTACCAATGCAAACAATATTCTAACAAATTTTTTTTCTGTTGTCAATTACTTTTTCCCAGATTTTCATTCGTGGATTTTATCCGTGGTATTTATCTGTGGTTCTATCCCTCTATCGTCCTATACTCCCCCGCTGCGGTTTCATACATATTATTTCCCTGACAGTCTATGACGGTAATGACCGGAAGGTTTTCCACATAGAGCCTGCGGACGGCTTCCGTTCCGAGGTCGTCATACGCGATTACCTCGCTTTTTTTGATACACTGGGACAAAAGGGCTCCCGCTCCCCCCACGGCGGCAAAATACACGGCGGTATTTTTTTTCATGGAGGAAATCACTTCCTCGCTGCGCTTTCCCTTGCCGATCATGCCGGTGAGGCCCATATCTAACAGTCTTGGGGAATACTTATCCATGCGGCTGCTGGTGGTGGGGCCTGCCGATCCGATGACCTGCCCTTCCCTGTTGGGCGTGGGGCCGAGGTAGTAGATAATCTGGTCTGCCATGTCGAAGGGCAATTCTTTTCCCTCGTCTAACCACTCCATCATCCGCTTGTGCGCCGCGTCCCTGGCGGTGTAGATTGTGCCGGTGATATACACATAATCACCCGCCTGGAGGTCCTTTACTTTTTCTTTTGTGAGAGGTGTCTGTATATATTTATCCATTTTAATCCTCATTTCCGTGTGAACATAGTTCACTTTGTGAAACAATAAACTATCGAACTTCTCTTTCACACTAATCCTGATTTTATAAAACTCTATGAATATGACGGTTCACATGACAACAAATATTGACCGCCACCGGCAGCCCCGCGATGTGGGTGGGATATGTTTCGATATTCAGTCCGATCGCCGTGACGCGGCCGCCCAGTCCCCCCGGACCGATGCCGAGCTGATTGACCTTTTCAAGCATTTCTTCCTCCAGCTCTCTGACATAGGGAATGGCGGAGCGGGTATTCAGATCGCGCGTCAGGGCTTTTTTTGCCAGAAGGGCGCACTTTTCAAAGGTGCCTCCGACGCCCACGCCGATTACCATAGGCGGGCAGGCGTTCGGCCCTGCTGCCTCCACGGTGTCCAGAATCACCTTTTTCACTCCCTCGACGCCGTCCGCCGGTTTGAGCATGACGAGACGGCTCATATTTTCACTGCCAAATCCCTTGGGCGCCACGGTAATTTCCAATTTGTCGCCCGGAACCATTTCATAGTGAATGACGCCCGGCGTGTTGTCCCTTGTATTCTCGCGAATCAGCGGATCGCCCACGACGGATTTGCGCAGGTAGCCCTCCTCGTAGCCCTGCCGGATTCCCTCGTTGACGGCGTCTCCGACAAAGCCCCCCTCTATGTGGACCTCCTGCCCGATTTTTAAAAATACGACGGTCATGCCGGTGTCCTGGCAGATGGGAATATTTTCAGCGGCGGCAATTTTCATATTTTCCTCCAACTGTCCCAGAATCTGCCGTCCGATCACGGACTCCTCCTTTTCCTTTCCCGCAAGAAGGGCCGCCTTCACATCATCCGAGAGACGGACATTTACCTGCATACACATCTCTTTTATATTTTCTGTAATTTCATCTGTGTGAATGGTTCTCATTTTTCTTCTTCCTGCTCTCCTAACTCCTCATTGTCTTCCTCCCGCACCTTGGCGATGCTGGCGATTTTTACATCCTTCGAGCTGTCCAGATTCATCAGCTTCACGCCGGAGGTGACGCGTCCGAGCTGGGAAATGTCGTCCACGCCAATCCGAATAATAATTCCCTCGTTGGTGATGAGCATGACGTCCCTGCCGTCCTTCACGCCCTTGGCGCCCACGACGTTTCCGGTCTTTTCCGTAATCTTATAGCATTTTACGCCCTTGCCGCCCCGGTGCTGCACGGTAAATTCGTTGATGTCCGTGCGCTTGCCCATGCCAAATTCAGACACAAGAAGGAGGTTCGGTCCCTGAGCGTCTAACTGCATGGCGACTACCTCGTCGTCAAATCCAAGATTCATGCCGCGGACGCCGATGGAGGCCCGTCCGGTAGGACGCACGTCCGTCTCCTTAAACCGAATACACTGTCCGTGCCTGGTCACGAGCAGAATATCCTTCTCGTTGTCCGTCACCTTTACCTCAATCAGCTCGTCGTCCTCCCGCAGATTGATTGCCTGAAGGCCGGTCTTTCGTATATTGGCGTACTCGGAAATAGGCGTTTTCTTCACAATTCCGCTCTTGGTCGCCATAAACAGGTACTGATTTTCCTCGTATTCCTTGAGGGAAATGACGGCGGAAATTTTTTCCTCGGGCATCAGCTGCAGCAGATTGACAATCGCCGTCCCCCTTGAGGTGCGGCTCGCCTCCGGAATCTCGTACGCCTTCATGCGGTACACGCGTCCTGTATTTGTAAAAAACATCATGTAATGAT
>CANRJU010000360.1 GCA_947631075.1 uncultured Lachnospiraceae bacterium | reverse complement strand
CGTCCTTTTCGCCTTTTGCCGCAGTCCTGCCCGCAGCAGCTACGCTGAGAACGAGTCTCAGGCAGCGAATGCTAATTCGTTATTATCAGCGTTTAATTTAAAATCTGTGTTTTAACGTGGTCACAGTCCACGGATAGCTTCACCGTCTTCAGCCGGCCTGTCGAAACCAGTACAAGCCCTTGCTTTTATACTTATCAATAACTTTACCAAATATCCCCCTTTTTGTCAAGCGTGATTTGCCACCTTGCGACTCTCTGAACCGGCGCGGAATAATACAGCGGAAAATCTGTTGGAAACGCTGCTGAATTTCCGCCAAAAATCCTGTACAAACGACCCGATCTGTGCTATACTAAAAATGAATACTGAAACAAGGAGCTGATGCCCTATGATCGATCTGAACGAACTGGAACAATTTCTGGTTTTTTACAAAAATGGCACGCTGTCCGGCGCCGCTGCCGAGCTTCACATCTCCCAGCCCACCCTGACGCGTTCTATGCAAAAACTGGAATCTGATTTTGGCGTTTCTCTCTTTACCCGCTCCAAAAACAAGCTGGAATTGAACGACAACGGCGTCCTGGCGGCCGGACAGGCGGAAAAACTTCTGGAGCAGGCCCGCGCCATGGTCGAGCTGGTCCGCGCCAACGACCGGAACGGCCACACCCTGTCCATCGGAGCCTGCGCCCCCATGCCCCTTCTGTCCATGATCCGGCGGGCCACGGACCTCTATCCGGAGATTCGCCTGGTATCCGAGATCAAGAGCAGGGACGTCCTGCTTGACGGGCTGGCCGACGGGAGCTACCAGATCGTGATTCTCCCGGAGCGGCTGGAAGATGAACAGATGCACTGCGGGACCTGCGGCGTGGAGCACCTTCTTTTTCTGCTTCCCGCCAGCCACCCCCTGGCCGGGCGGAAGGGACTGTATATGGAGGAACTGGATGGGGAGAATATGCTGGTGTTCTCCGATCCCGCCCTCTGGCACGACCTCCATGTGGAGAAAATGCCCCACTCCCGCTTTCTCACCCAGAGCGAGCTATTTCCCTTCGAGGATCTGATTGAGGCCTCGGCGATGCCGTCCCTCCTGTCCGACGATATGCTGCAGAAGAACGGAATTCCGGAAAATCATGTGGCGGTTCCCATTCTGGACAAAGAGGCCTCGCTGAGCTACTACGCCGTGTGCCGGAAGGAGAATCGGAAGCGGTTCGCGGGCCTTGTCTGAAACCCGCGGAAACGACGCGGCCCCATGAAAAAATTCATGAAAAATTTCATAAAAAAATTGGGGGTGATTTTTTGAAAATATTTTGAAATTTATGCACTAAATTGTTGATTTTAAGCCAAAAAAATATTATCATATTATATAGCTATTTTATTTTTTGAGGAGGCGTAATTTTGAAAGCAAGAAAACACAAGAAAAGTCTGATCGGTTCCATCATGCTCATGAGCGCTGTGATCGTGATTCTGACAGCTATCATCGTGGGCGGCAACTCCGTCCTCTCCCTGAATACCATGTCAGATTCCGCGTACAGCACCTACGAGCAGGCCATGGACGACGGATACAAGACCGAGATCAAATCCCAGGTACAGAGCACCATCGCGGTCCTGCAGGCGGAGTACGACAAGTTCAAGGCAGGAGAAAAGACGGAGGACGAGGCGAAAAACGACGCCAAGGAGACCATCCGCGCCATGCGTTACCGGGATGACCAGAGCGGATATTTCTGGATTGACGACACCAACTACATATTAGTCATGCACCCGATCCTGGTGGACAATGAGGGCACCAACCGGCACGACTTACAGGACCCCAACGGCGTCATGATCGTCCAGTCCATTATGAAGACCTGCCAGTCCGAGGCGGGCGGCGGATTCAACCAGTTCGACTTCACCAAGTCCGACGGCGTCACCGTAGCTCCCAAGATCGCCTATTCCCAGATTTTCAAGCCCTGGGGCTGGGTGGTATCCACCGGAAACTATGTGGACGACATCGATCAGGCCAAGAAGGACACCCGTGCCGCGCTGAACGGCCAATACAACAACGCCCTGATCCGGACGGACGTCGTATTTATCATCGCTATCCTGATCGGCATAGCCATCGCCTTTGTAGTGGGACGCAAGCTCATCGTGCCGTTAAAGAAAATTCAGAATTTTGCCGGACACATCTCCCAGGGAGACCTCACAACGGATGTGACCGTCAGGCAGAAAAACGAGATCGGGCAGACGGCCGAAGCGCTGCGCGTCGCTCAGGACAACATGCGGGACCTCCTTCAGGGAATTACCAATGTGGCAGAGGGCGTGAACAGCGTCCTGCACCAGTTCGACACCTCTTTCACCAATATGAAAGAGTCCATTTCTCAGGTGAGCACCGCTGTTAATTCCATCGCGGACAACGTGGGACAGCAGGCGGATTCCACCGACGTAGCCAACAGCGACGTCAGCATGATGGCGGACAAGATCAAGCAGACCGAGACAGAGGTGGGCGTACTGGATAAGAATTCCCGCGATATGAACAACATCAGCAAACAGTCCATGGGCACTTTGCAACAGCTGATTGAAGTCAATAACAGCACGCGCAAGAGTATTGCCAGCGTGGAGGAGCAGATCAACTCCACTCACCAGTCCGTACAGCAGATCCACATGGCGGCCAATCTGATCAATGAGATTTCCGACCAGACCAGCCTGCTCGCGCTGAACGCCAGCATCGAGGCGGCCAGAGCCGGCGAGTCCGGCAAGGGCTTCGTGGTAGTGGCAGACGAGATTGCCAAGCTGGCCAACCAGTATAAGAAAGGTGAAGGTACTTTCTTAGGTAATAATGCTGTTACATGGACTGGAACTGCTTTTTAAAGCGTTTGATAGCCTCGCGCTGCTCGTCGGTGTCGGCCTCTTCCATCAT
>CANRJU010000359.1 GCA_947631075.1 uncultured Lachnospiraceae bacterium | reverse complement strand
CAGACGCCGCCCCGCAGCTTCCACGCCTCCTCCGCCGACGTACCGACTCCGGTAATTCCCGGCACATAGCTGAAATCCCGATGCAACCGGTGCATCAGCTCCATGCAGATTTCATACGGACTCGAAAGCCCCGAATAATCCTGCGCTCTAAAATATTCCAAAAGCTCCTCGCCCGGCACGCACTTGCCATGCGGGACGCGGTAAATCCCCATTACCTCCGCCCGGTTCTCCTCCTCATAGTCCGTCCGGAGAATTTCTACATCGCCCGCCGTGTGCAGGATAAACTGCCGATGGGGCTCCGTCTCGCAGCCGTAGATCTGCCGGTTGCCAAAGGAGTCCTCCCCCCATGAATATTCCGCCTCGGGATATATGGAAATTTCCGTCCCCAGCACGTGCTGTCTCGCGTCCTCCCTGGGCGTACACTTGATGGTAAAATAACATCTGCCTACGGGTTCCTCATACGAAATTTCCATCCTGTAATCAAAGTGCAGCACTGTCACACAATCCCTCCTAACCTGACGCGCTGCCACTGTCTGAATCCGGCGGCAGCCGTTTACTATATAATTGCCTCGGCCATTGATACAATTTTATAGTAATCCAAGTCAGGCTTTTGCACAAGGACTTTTAATTGCTCCAGCATTTTTTCATCATAGGTCAGTCCGCTTCTCTCCACCCGCGGAATCATGCGGCACACCTCTCTCTCCAGCTCCGTCCTCGACACGCCCAGCCGGGCGTACAGGTCGATCCGCTCAATCCGCTTCCCCGCCTTGATCATATTCCTCACCTGCTCCGAGTCGATCTGGTCGTCCACAATTCCCCAGAACGACAGGATATGGTCCATGATGTACTGGAGCTCTATCATGGGCGATTTGCTGATTGCCGCCTTGTTCATGTCGTAAATCGCGAGCTGTATATAGGAGAGCGCCTCCGAGCCGATGCTCTCCCGCAGCACAATGGCATTGTCATAGGCGCGGTTCAGGTTGCTGATGATGGAATCCGGGTTCTGGTCGTCAAAGGGGTAGCGCCGGATAAAGTCCTCCGTTGACAGATAAATATTCGGAATATCGATAGATTTGCAAAAATCCTGATAGCTCTCTATCCTCTCATCAATCATGACATCGAAGCTCTTGGAATAAAAGCAGAGCGTCGTATATACTCTCTCCGTGTATCTTCCCAGCCAATATAAATGATCCGCCTGTTCTACTGATATAATACCCATGTGTCCTTAAATCCTCCTCCCTGCGATGAGTTTACAATAAAGGAATCCGCGTTTCTCGAAAATCTCGTCAGACCGCTCTTCCAGACCATCGGTTCCTCCGCCATCAGAACAAACGCCCGAAGGTCTGCCTTCCGCGGCACGATTTCTCCGTTGTCCAGAATGTCTAAGTCCTGAAAATCAATTACCTCCTGTGCGATGAACCGCCTCGGCTCCCGCTTTAACAGGGCGATAAAATCCTTCTTTTGCTGGCTTGTCATGGAATTGCCAAAGACGACGCCATAGCCGCCCGCCTCCGCCACGTCCTTCAGCACTAAATCGTCAAAATGCTCCAGAACGTAGTTCATATCCTCCTCGTAAAAGGGCAGATAGGTAGGCGCGTTATTCAAAACCGGCTCCTCATTCAGATAGTATTTGATCATTTTGGGAACAAAATAATAAATTCCCTTGTCGTCCGCCACGCCATTTCCCGGCGCGTTGAGCAGCGCCACATTTCCCTTTCGGAACACCTCGTAAATATGCGGGATGCCAATTAACGATTCCGGGTTGAAGTTCATCGGATCCAAATATTCATCCGATATTCTCCGGTAGACCGCGCCGACTCTCTCCTTGGTCCCGTCCGAGGAAACATAGTACAGCCTGTCATTCTCCACCATCAGTTCAGATCCCGTCGCGAGGTGCGCCCCCGTCTTTTCCGCCAGATAGGAGTGCTCAAAATATGCCGCGTTATATCTTCCCGGCGTCAGAATGACCGTATGCCCGCCCGGATTTACATAATCCATTGTCTTTCGCAGCAGATCCGCGTAATTGCGGTTGTCCTCCAGCCTGTTATTGTGAAATGTATCCGGCGAGCTCTTCCGGCACAAATCTCTGGCAATCATGGGATACGAGGCCCCCGATGGCACCCTCAAATTATCCTCCAGAATATACCAGCAGCCATCCTTTCCCTTTACCAGATCGATGCCGGATATATGGGAATAAATGCCCTTTGCCGGCGTCACTCCCTCGCACTCCGCCATATATCCGCTGGACGCGAAAATAAAATCCTCCGGGACGACGCCATCCTTTACAATCTGCTTTTCCCCATAAATATCCTTCAAAAATAAATTCAGCGCCGTAACCCGCTGCTTTAAGCCCTTTTCCAGATGGCTGAATTCCTCGTGCTCGATAATTCTCGGTATGGAGTCGAAAGGGAATAATTGCTCTTTGAAAATATTATTTTTATAAATTCCAAATTTCACTCCATAGCGTGCCAGCAATTCATTGATCGTATCCGTGTGTTTCAATAATTCCAGCTGCTCCATAACAGATCCTCCTTCCGAATACTTTTATAAAACATGAAAAGACGCCCTGCTCTTGCAGAACGCCTTTGCTCATATAGGAAACTATACGCCACTTTTTTTAATGTGTCAAGTTTTTTTCTGATCTTTCCCTTTTCCCTTTTTCTTATCAATAAAAAACCGGCTGGGACAAAGCGAAGGGGGAATCCGCTCTGTCCTGCCGGCAATTATAGTATTGTCATATTTGAAAAATATATGCAAAACTTTTGCTTTTTTCTGAAATTTATGGTATAATGAAGAACACGATTATAGTGTGAAAAATAAGCTCGATAGCTTATTTTTCACACGGCAATTTGTGAGAAGAACTTTCAGTTCTTTGGAGCGCTCAC
>CANRJU010000358.1 GCA_947631075.1 uncultured Lachnospiraceae bacterium | reverse complement strand
CCTCCTGCAACAACTCGCTGCCAGCCGCCGACTCCGCGCGCGTCCGGTCCGCCGGAAGCATGCCGAGAACCAGGGAAACGGCAACAGCCAAGGAAATCAGCCCTTTTCTCACATTCATCATCCTTTCTCTCTGTCACTGTAAAACATACTTAAATCTATTTTACCTGTTCAGAATAAAAATAGCAACAAGAAATCCTTTTATTTCTCTCAAAAATCTGATACAATGGTACATGGTCTGACAACAGACAAAAGATTAGTTTTGTGTCGGAGCGCCACAGACTTCTGTCGCTGCGCTCCAGAATGGAGGATACTATGTCAAAAAAGAAAGGTTCACTTCTCAGCTACCGCCCGGACATCAAAGTTGTAGACGCCACGATCCGGGACGGCGGGCTTGTCAACGATTTTCATTTCAAAGATGAATTTATCAGAGATCTCTACATCGCCAACGCAGAGGCCGGTGTGGATTATATGGAGTTCGGCTACAAGGCTTCCAAAGACATTTTCAACGAGAGCGATTTCGGCCCGTGGAAATTCTGCGACGAGGATTCCATCCGGCGGATTGTGGGCGACAACGACACCGACATGAAGATTTCCGTCATGGCGGATGTAGGACGCTGCAATTACAAGCGGGACATTCTCCCCAAATCGGAGAGCGTTATCGACCTGGTGCGCATCGCCACATACATCAATACAATTCCGTCGGCGATTCACATGATCGAGCACTGCCATAACCTGGGATACGAGACCACGGTCAACATCATGGCCATTTCCAACGCCAAGGAGGCCGAGGTCAGCGAGGCCCTGGAGCTGATCGGCCAGAGCCCCGTAGACGGCATCTATCTCGTGGACAGCTACGGCTCCCTCTACATGGAGCAGGTGGACGATCTGGCGGACAAATATCTCGCCATGGCGGAGGAACACGGGAAATTCGTGGGAATCCACGCCCACAACAACCAGCAGCTCGCGTTTGCCAACACGATCACCGCGCTGACAAGGGGCGTCAGCTATCTGGACGCCACGGCCAGCGGCATGGGACGGGGCGCCGGGAACTGCTCCACGGAACAGCTGTTAGGATTTCTGAAAAATCCCAAATACAGCATTATTCCTATTTTAAAATTCCTGGAGAAGCACATTGAGCCGCTGAAAAAAGAAGGCGTCGTATGGGGCTACAACATCCCCTATCTGCTCACCGGCCAGATGAACCGCCACCCGCGCAGCGCCATTGCCGCCACCAAGCAGGAGCGGACCGATTATCTGAACTTCTACCTGGAACTGAACGATAAGGACTGATCCGGCGCCTGCGATGGCGCGACCGTACGAAATGGATCACCGAACGCCAGCGACGGCGCAGCCGGATGAAACAGGAGAAACCCATCAAAAAGGACTGCCGCTTTACGGTACAGAATCCGTAAAACAGCAGTCCTCCTTTATGCTTTTTATTTTTAATATTTTTTCTAAATATCTTTTAAAATCTGTCTCGATGATGTTTTTCTAATCAGGCATTTCCCGCGTTTTTGTAAATATCCAGCATCGGCATGAGCACCGCTCCGATGATGCTTCCCACGAGCAGGGCCAGAATAATGATAACGGCGGGCTCCATGGCCGTCGTCAGCGCCTTCGTGGCCTCCTCCACCTCAGCCTCATAGTACTCCGCCACCTTGTCTAACATCTGCTCGGTAGTACCTGTCTCCTCGCCGATTTTTAACATATGGGTAACCATCGGCGGAAATACCCCCGACGCCTCCAGCGGCTCCGACATGGGGATACCTTCCATAACCTCCTCCCGGCATCCCTTGATGGCCTGCCGGATCACGCGGTTGGAAACTACGTCCGCCACAATGTCCAGAGCCTGCACGAGCGGCACGCCGGACATAATCAGGGTAGACATGGTCAGCGAGAACTTGGCCGCCGCGTTTTTTATGGAAAAATTCTTAAACATGGGAATCTTCAGCGCGACCATACTGGTAAATTTCTTGCCCGGCTCGGTTCCCTTGGCGTACATCAGAAGCGAGAAAAATACGACAATCCCAATAATCAGCCCCACAATGTGGTCCACCACAAAATCGCTGGCCGCAATGACCGCCAGGGTCAGTCCCGGCAGCTCCTCTCCCATGGAGTCGAAAGCCGACTGGAAGTTGGGAATAACGGTAGTCAGCAGCACGATTACGACAATGACCGCCACGATCAGCACCACAATCGGATAAATCATGGCCGAGCGCACCATGGACGTCAGCTTCATATCCTTGTCAAACTGGTTGCACACACGGTCAAAGGCAATCTCCAGATTACCGGTGGCCTCGCCCGCCGCCACCATGTGAATCAGAAGCTCCGGGAACACCTTGCCCTCTGCGCGCATGGCGTTAGCCAGAGTATCGCCCTTTTCCACATTGACCTGGACGTTGAAAAGCGCTTTTTTCAGATATTTATTCTCCGTCTGGTCCTGTACCATGCGGAGTCCGTCAATAACCGTAACGCCGGCTGTGAGGATACTGTAAAACTGCTTGCAGAAAATCGTGATATCCTTTTTCTTCACCGGATTGCCGATGGTAATATTCCAGTTGGCGTCCGAGAGCGCGTTGGGCTCCTTGATGTCCAGAACGATGGAGCCGTCGCCCTTCAGCCTGGCGATGGCCTGCTCCTCCGAGGAGGACTCTAACACGCCCTTTTTCTCTTTGCCGTATTTATCGGTAATATGATACTTGTATTTTGCCACGATCCATCACCCTCTCTAAAATAACCTTCTGGCCAGATTGTTCTTATCCTGCGCAAATTGAAGCGCTTCTTCCTTCGTGATCCGCCGCTTGTCGTAGAGCTCCGTCAGCGCATCGTCCATCGTGATCATTCCGAGCTGTCGGCTGGTCTGTATGATGGACGGAATCTGGTGGGGCT
>CANRJU010000357.1 GCA_947631075.1 uncultured Lachnospiraceae bacterium | reverse complement strand
CCACCGCCTGGAACAGCTGGTAGGAAAACCCGGACAGCGCCATGGAAATGGCATTCTGACGCCGGTTAGTCCGCACGGTGAAAAATCCCGCCGCAAAGGAAAACCCGAACATGGCGAGCAGAATCACCGTCACCGGAACCAGCAGACTGCTGGAAAAGCCGCCGATCTGGCCCAGGTACACAAACGATGTGACGAGCGTCAGAAATGTGGGCACGATGGTCGTTGTCACCGCGTCGCACACCGCGCCCAGCGCCATGGCGCGCTCCGCCAGATCGCCGGAATCCTTCCCCTGAAAAAACTTCACCGGCAGGTTCAGAATCCGGTTCCAGAGGCCGATCTCCGCCAGATTGCGCACCTTGTCGCCCACTCGGGCCGCCCACACGGCGCGCAGCAGGGAAAAGAGCGCCGACGACAGCACCACGCCGAACAGCAGGGTGAACACAAAGGGAATGTCGGTCTTCTCCCCGGACGGAATTACAAATTGGAACACATATTCATTCACGGCCGGCAGCACCAGGCCGAGCAGCGCCACAAGAATCGTCGATCCCACCAGGAACATATAATCCGAGGCGGGAAGCGCCCTCATGAGAAACCGCGCCAGCCCCATGGGGGTCATGGCCGTCTCGGGAAAGGGCGGGCAGAAGCTGAGGGCGTCCGGCTCAAAGCGCTCCGCCTCCGACGCCGTCACGCGGATTCTCTGCCCCGTCTTCTCATCCCTGTAAAAGAGGCCGCCCAATTTCCCCGGCGACAGCACCCGGGCCGGGCCCCCATCCTTCTCCAGGCAGTACAGCGGCATGGCGTCATTTTTCCACCATTTCCCCGTGAGCTTTATGGGACGGCTCATAGCGCCGGCGGATTCCAGAAGGGACTCTGCCGACTCCCCGTCTGACAGCCCGCTGACCGCGTCGCACAGCCCCCGCAAAGACGCCGTGTACTTCGCGCGGTCGCTCTGCTTTCTCTTTTCTATTTTTTCACTGATATCCACAGTTTTCCTCCTCTACTCGCTCTGAACCAGCCTCGCGTACGCGCCCTGTTTCTTCATCAGGCTGTCGTGGTTTCCCGTCTCCGCGATATGGCCGTGATCCAGCATAATAATCTGATCCGCATGACGCACGGTGGACAGCCGGTGGGCAATGAGAATGCTCGTGATATGCCTCTCCCTCAGGGCGTCCATCACCCGTTTTTCCGTCACCGGGTCCAGGGCGCTGGTGGCCTCGTCCAGAATCAGCACCGACGGCTGCTTGATCAGCGCCCTCGCGATCTCCAGCCGCTGCCGCTGCCCGCCGGACAGATTCTTTCCGCCCTCCGTCAGCATGTAATCCAGCCCCTCCGGCTTCTGCATGATGTCGTCAAAAATCTCCGCCAGCCGACAGGCCTCCACAATTTCCTTTTCCTCCACATTTTCATCCCACAGAGTCAGGTTGTTGCGGATCGTGTCGTTGAACAGGGAAATCGTCTGGTTCACGAGCCCCACGCTCTGGGTAAACACATAGCGGTCGATCTCGCCCCGCTCTCTGCCGTCAAAGAGGATCTGTCCGCTCCGCTGCGTGTAGATGCCGGTAATCAGGCTGGCAAGGGTAGATTTTCCGCTGCCGCTGCCGCCCACCAGCGCCACGGTCTGGCCGGGCTCGATCACGAGGTTAAAATTTTCAATAAACAGCGGGCTCAGCCGCCCGTAGGCAAAGCAGATATCCTTAAACTCCAGGCGTCCTTCCAGCCTCTCGCAGCTCTTGGCGCCGTCCCAGTCAATCTCCTCCGGCACGTCCGCCGGGTAATTCAGCACATCGTCAATCCGCTCCAGCTTCGAAACAGCCTCCTGCACCTCGCTGCCCATCTCCATAAACGTTCCGATCGGCGCCAGGAACTGGGAGAAAAATCCCTGGAACGCAAGCAGCAGGCCGATGGTGATCTGGCCGTCCAGGATATAATAGACTCCCATGATCAAAATGAGGGAATCCCCGATTTTGGAGGCCAGCTCCGGGAGAAACTCCGTCACTAACATCCGCATCTGAAAATTCGTCTTCGAGTTATTGTATTTTGCCAGATAGCCCGTAATCTTCTGGAAATATCCCTCCTCCGAGCCGCTGGCCTTGATGGTCTCGATCATGGAGATGCCGGACATGGCAGCTCCCGTATATTTTCCCTCATCCCGGGAAATCTTGCGGCTCTCCGTCTGGTTCTTCGCCGACATTTTTTTCATGACCGCCAGCTGCAAAATCACGGCGGCAAGCGCCACGAGCGCCATGGGAAGATTCAGCATGGCAAGAACGGCAAAATACAGGACCGCCATCGCCACGTCCATGACAGCCGGCGCGATCCGGCGGAACAGAATGTCCGTCACCTCTTCATTGTCCGTCTGCCTGCCGCTGATGTCGCCCGGCGAGCGCTGTCCGTAAAATTCCACCGGAAGATGCAGCGCGTGCCACATAAACCGGGCGTTCATCTGCATGCCCACCGCCCGTCCGGCGCGGAATATGACCGCCTGCTGGATCAGCCGGATCACAAAGAGAATCAGCGCCACCGCGAGCATTCCGCCCATCAGGTACGGCATCCACTCCGACGCCTGCTCTAACAGGATATAATCCATAAATATACGCGAAAAGACCGGCGACATAATGCCTGCCAGCGTGATCAGAAGGCCGCACAATATAATGAAGAAAAGGCTCTTTCTGTACTTGCGTATGTAGGGTCCGAGAAAATCCCAGACATTTTTCTTTTTTCCGAACCGCTCAAAATTCTCTCCCGGCTTCATGACCAGCGTCACGCCGGTAAAGGACTGCTCAAATTCCTCCATGGAGACCTCGACCACGCCGCCCGCGGGATCGTTGATCACGGCCTTGTCCCCCTTGAATCCGTCCAGCACTACAAAATGGTTAAAATTCCAGTGGATGATCACGGGAAATACG
>CANRJU010000356.1 GCA_947631075.1 uncultured Lachnospiraceae bacterium | reverse complement strand
GGAGAGACGGCGGGTGACGTGGAGGGACTACGAGCTGATCGAGGCCAATCCGCTGTGCCATTACCGCCGGGAAATCACCTGGCATGTGTTTGACGAGAAGGCGAACCGGTTCGCGCAGCTTCTTCTTGAGAGGGGCATCCGTAAGGGGGACAAGGTGGCAATCCTCCTGATGAACTGCTTAGAGTGGCTGCCGATTTACTTTGGAATCCTAAAGACCGGGGCGCTGGCGGTGCCGCTGAATTTCCGCTACGCGCCGGATGAGATTGAGTACTGCCTGAATCTGGCCGAGGTGGACGTGCTGGTGTTTGGACCGGAGTTTATCGGACGGGTGGAGGAAATCGCGGACCGGATCAGCCAGAACCGGCTGCTGTTTTATGTGGGGGGCGACTGCCCGTCCTTCGCGGAGGACTACGACAAGCTGACGGCCAACTGCGCCAGCCTGTCGCCGGGGATTCCATTGACGGACGAGGACGACGCGGCAATTTATTTTTCCTCCGGCACCACGGGATTTCCCAAGGCAATCCTGCACAACCACGAGAGCCTGATGCACTCCTGCAAGGTGGAGCAGAGGCATCACGGGCAGCGGCATGAGGACGTGTTTCTCTGTATCCCGCCCCTGTATCACACCGGCGCCAAGATGCACTGGTTCGGCAGCCTGATCAGCGGCGGAAAGGCGGTGCTGTTAAAGGGCGTCAGCCCGAAGACTATTCTGGAGACGGTGTCCACGGAACAGTGCACCATCGTGTGGCTTTTGGTTCCCTGGGCGCAGGACATTCTGCTGGAGCTGGACAGCGGCAGGCTGAAGCGGGAGGATTACAAGCTGGACCAGTGGCGTCTGATGCACATTGGCGCCCAACCGGTGCCACAGAGCCTGATCCGGCGCTGGAAGGAATATTTTCCGGAGCACCAGTACGATACCAACTACGGACTGAGCGAGTCCATCGGTCCCGGCTGCGTACACCTGGGTGTGGAGAACATCCACAAGGTCGGCGCCATCGGAGTTCCCGGCTACGGCTGGGAGGCGAAGATCATCGGCCCGGACGACAAAGAGGTAAAGCAGGGCGAGGTGGGAGAGCTTGCCGTGCGGGGACCGGGCGTGATGACGTGCTATTACAACGATCCGGAGGCCACGGCGGAGGTGCTGCGGGGTGACTGGCTCTACACCGGCGACATGGCGGAGATGGACGAGGACGGATTTATTTATCTGGTCGACCGCAAAAAGGATGTGATTATCAGCGGCGGGGAGAATATTTATCCCGTCCAGATCGAGAATTTCTTAAGCCGCCACGACGCCATTAAGGATGTAGCCGTGATCGGCTTGCAGGACGAAAGGCTGGGAGAGATTGCGGCGGCGATCATTGAGCTGAAGCCGGACGCGGTCTGCACGGAGGAGGAAATCGACGAGTTCTGCAAGGGGCTGCCCCGGTACAAGAGGCCGAAAAAGATATTTTTCGCCGACGTGCCGAGGAATCCCACCGGAAAAATCGAGAAGCCGAAGCTGCGGAAAATGTATCAGAGCGAGAATCTGGTGGACGCCCAGAACCGGGGGTAAAATCCAGAATTATGGGATAAAGAAATTTCCAGCCTGACATCATGCGCATTAAAATATACGACAGGGAATCTCGTATCCCGGCATATTTTAAAATAAATAATTAAAAAATATGAAGTAAGGAGCCCTGGCGCTCCGGATTGGAGGAAATGATGGGTAAGAAGCCTACAGTTTTAATGATCTTAGACGGATATGGACTGAATGAGAAGACGGAGGGGAACGCGGTCGCGCAGGCCAGGACTCCGGTCATGGACGACCTGATGAAGAATTGTCCTTTTGTAAAGGGAAATGCCAGCGGCATGGCCGTGGGACTTCCGGAGGGGCAGATGGGCAACTCGGAGGTAGGGCATCTGAACATGGGCGCCGGACGCATTGTCTATCAGGAGCTCACCCGCATCACGAAGGAAATCGAGGACGGTGTGTTCTTCGAGAACGAGGCGCTGGTGGCCGCTATGGAGAATTGCAAGAAAAATAATTCGGACCTTCACCTGTTCGGCTTGCTCTCCGACGGTGGAGTTCACAGCCACAACACGCACATGTACGCACTGCTTGAGATGGCAAAGCGGAACGGCCTGAAGAACGTGTATCTCCACGCATTTCTCGATGGGCGCGACACGCCGCCCGCATCTGGCAAGGACTTTGTGAAGGAGGCCGTGGACAAGATGGCGGAAATCGGCGTCGGCGAGGTTGCCACCGTCATGGGCCGCTACTACGTCATGGACCGCGATAACCGCTGGGACCGCGTGGAGCTGGCTTACAATGCGCTTGTATTCGGCGAGGGCGTCACGGCGGAGGACGCGCCGTGCAAAATTCCTATGACAAGGACGAGACCGACGAGTTCGTGAAGCCGACCGTCATCGTCAGGGACGGAAAGCCGGTGGCGACCGTAAAGGAAAATGATTCCGTGGTATTTTACAACTTCCGCCCGGACCGCGCCCGCGAGATCACGCGCGCCTTCTGCGATGACAATTTCCAGGGATTTGAGAGAAGAAAGGGATTCTTCCCGACCACCTATGTGGCATTTACCGAGTATGACGTGACCATTCCCAATAAGCTGGTGGCGTTCCACAAGGTGGAAATCGACAATACATTCGGCGAGTTCCTTGCGAAAAACGGCTTGAAACAGCTGCGCACCGCCGAGACGGAGAAGTACGCGCACGTCACCTTCTTCTTCAACGGCGGCATCGAGGAGCCGAACGAGGGAGAGGAGCGGCTGCTCGTCAACTCCCCGAAGGTGGCTACATACGATCTCCAGCCGGAGATGAGCGCCTACAAGGTGTGCGACGGACTGGTGGACGCCATCCGTTCCGGCAAATACGACGTGATCATCATTAACTTTGCCAACCCGGATATGGTGGGCCACACTGGCGTTGAGGCGGCAGCCATTCAGGCGGTAGAA
>CANRJU010000355.1 GCA_947631075.1 uncultured Lachnospiraceae bacterium | reverse complement strand
TTGCTCTCCGTGCCCCCCGATGTGAAAATGATGTTCCCCGGCTGGCATTTCAGCGTCTTTGCGACGCGCTCCGCCGCCTGCTTTACATACATCTCCCCATCCAGTCCCTTTTTGTGGAGGGAGGACGGATTGCCGTAGTCCTCGTACATCACCCTCGACACCAGCTCGCAGACCTCCTTCAAAGGCCTGGTGGTAGCCGCATTATCCAAGTAACATTCCACTGTCTCTATTCCTTTCCTTCGATCATAAACATGAGTACCGACAACACGGTCATGCCCGCCGTCTCCGTGCGCAAAATCCGCTTGCCGAGCGAAATGGGACGGGCGCCGCTTCCTATGGCGCGCTCCACTTCTCCCCGCTCAAATCCGCCCTCAGGTCCGATAAAAATGCCGATGGACTCACCCCGCGCCGCGTTCTTCATCGCCTGCACGGAAGAAGGCATGTCCTCATACAGCTCATACGGAATCAGCACGGCGTCCATGTCCCTGGCCCGGTCGAGAGCGCCCTCAAAGGAGAGGATTTCGGATATCTCCGGAATCCTGCCCCGCCCGCTCTGCTTGGCCGCCGCCTCCGCGATCATCCGCCACCTTGCCAGCTTCTTTTCCTCTTTTTTATCATCCAGCTTCACGACGCACCGCCTGGTCCGCACCGGCACGATCTCGGCCGCTCCCAGTTCCACGGCTTTCTGTATGATCAGCTCCATCTTGTCCCGCTTGGGAAGCGCCTGAAATAAGGTAATCCGCACCGGAAGCTCCGACACCGCCGGCCGTTCTTCCCGAATATCCAAAAAGACCCGCCCCTCCTGGATTTCCCGTATGACGCACTCGTAATCCGTGCCCCTCCCGCAAGAGACGACCAGCGCGTCCCCCTGTTTCATGCGGAGGACATTCTTGATATGATTTACGTCGTCGCCCTGGACTAAAATCTCCCTCTCGCCTATATTCTCCGGCTGCACAAAAAAACGAACCATCTGCCTGATTTCCTCTCTCCCTGAAAAATGACATGCGCTTATGTCGCACGCTCAAAACGGCACAGACAGAAACCTCTGTCTGTGCCGTAATAAACAATCTTTACTTTTTCTTCTGAAAATACGCGCCCCGCTTAACCAATCAGCTTGCCGAGAACATTGTACATACTGTATCCGTTGTTCACGGACAGCTGGTTCGCGCTCTGGTTCGCCAGAGAAGAAGCCTTCGACGCAATCCGGGATGCAAAGGAACCGCTTCCCTCAAACAGCGCCTTCAGATCGGAGCTTGACGCCTCCTTAAACTTATCCTCGTCCAAGGAAAGGGTGTTGTCCGCATTGATCGAAATGCCTACCTTGTTTAGAAGTCCCTCTCCGGTGTTCATCTGCTCGGTCATCCACACAGCCGTCTGCAAAATGCTGTAAGAATTCATGTTCTTCGTACTGTTCAATGTGGTGTTATAGCTGTCTACAAAATTCTTCGCCTCATCCAGAATATCCTCGCCGGTAACCTTGGAATAGTCTTCCTTCTGCAGCTTCGCCGTGACATCGCTCAGCTTGTTCGCCGCGCTCTTCAATCCGGACAGCTTTACATTGCTGTCGGCCTTGCCGGATCCGCTGATGGACTCCGAATCAGAATCCGCGTCTGCCTCCTTGGCCTTCTTATAGTATGCTGTCAGCGCTTTTTTGTAAACGCCGGACTGAATCATCTGCAGGTCGCCCAAAGAGGACAAAAATGACGTCCCGCTGCTCCCGTACGAAGATCCGCCTCCCAGCATAGAATTAAAAAGCGAACTGTAATCATTGCCGATTCCATAAAAATTACTCATACTCTATCACTCCTTTGACTTTCCTGCGGTAATCCATTACCAAAACATAGTCTGTCAATAACTATATCGACATATCCTTTGCCTTTGATTAGAATAAATTATAGCACAGAGAAATTTTTATTGCAAGGGGCTCTCCGATATTTTCACAGTATTTTCACAGCAAATTAAGCCTCGTTCGCGCCATCTCCGAAAGCGCCGGGCGCGAAATAGTTGCAAAAAGGGCGCAGACCGTGTATAATATAGAATCAGAAGTCAAAGGGGACGGAATCCGTTTGGGATTCTATCCTCTTTTCACTTACTGTCAGAAAGAGGATGTGTGACGGAACATGGATAATCATTCAATGATGGAACTGGGAGAAAATCTCAATGAAAAATTTCAGAATCTGGTGGAGTACTGTATGCTCTCCGGGGCGATTGACCAGGATCTCTATCTGGAATATGATGTTAAGAGAGGGCTGCGGGATTCCAACGGAAAGGGCGTGCTGACCGGACTCACGGAGATCTCGGACGTGCTGGGATACCGATACGAGGACGGCGACAAGGTCCCCTGCGACGGCGAGCTGTACTATCAGGGCTACAACGTAGTGGATCTGGTGGACAATTTTGAAAACCGCCGTTTCGCCTTTGAGGAGACTACATACCTGCTTTTGTTCGGCGCGCTGCCCACCAAGGAGCAGTTAGAGGATTTCAAGGAAATTCTCACAAGCCTCCAGGAGCTGTCCGGCGAATTTGTCCGGGACGTGATCATGAAAGCTCCCAGCGCCAATATCATGAACGCCCTGCAGAAGTGCGTTCTGACGCTGTATTCCTACGACGAAAAACCGGACGACATCTCCGTTTCCAACGTGCTGCGCCAGTCGCTGCAGATCATCGGAAAGCTGCCGATGATCGCCGTGTACGCGTACCATGCCTACCGCCATTTCCGGTTCGACGACAATCTCTTTATCCGCACGCCGGATCCGAAGCTGTCCATCGCGGAGAATATTCTGCAGATGATGCGCGAGGACGGCAGCTTTACTGAGCTGGAGGCGAAGGTGCTAGACATCGCTCTGGTACTCCACGCGGAGCACGGCGGCGGAAACAACTCCACCTTTACCAACCATGTGGTCACATCCTCCGGCACGGACACCTATTCCGCCATATCGGCCTCCATCG
>CANRJU010000354.1 GCA_947631075.1 uncultured Lachnospiraceae bacterium | reverse complement strand
CCAGGATCAGATCAAAATACCCTTTTCCAAAGATGGTCTCGATGTTCTCCACCGTCGCGGCTATGTTCAGTTCCTTCATCTTCACCCCTCCTTCTCTACCATCATAACATAATTTTCTATTTTTTCAAACAATACATTACAGAAACAGCCGGGCTTTTTGCCGCCCGGCTATTTCTGAACTCTCAAATGCCTTTTCTCCTACATGTCCTGTTTCATTTTTTCTTTTGTACCGATATCACACGCGGCTGCGGATATCGTCGTCGTACTGCTGGTTCGGCACCCTCTCATACTGCGCGAACGGATTGGCTCCGCCCGTCACCTGATCCATGTCCTCCAGATCCAGTTCCACTTCCTCTGCTTCCAGATTGTTCTTCTCTGTTTCTTTTTTCATTGCGCATCATCCTTTCTTTTAAACAGTTTGCATTTACTTAGTTTTTACTTTCACAACCTTTTTGGTGCTGTACAGATAATTTCCATTTTTCAGCTTCTTGTACGCCCGGACTGTGACAAAATATTTTTTCTTTCTCTTTAGTTTTCTAAATACTACTTCTTCTTTCCGCGTCTTTTTCTTCGCCTTGACTTTCTTGCCTGCCTTATCGGTAGAAACCGTGACCTCGTACCCGGTCGCTCCTTTCACCTTGGAGACATCCACGGTGAGCTTTTTCTTGCCCGGTTTCACAAGCAGCTCTTTCACGCCGCTCGTCCGCTTTTTCAGTTGAATTGAATGAACCGCGCTGTATTTTCCGGTATAGGTCTTTGACCCCTTCTTCGCGTAGGCCCGTACCTTGACATACCACTTTTTGCCTTCTTTCAGATTCTTCAAGGTCAGCGACGTCCCTGATGTCTTCTTGGTTTTTACATTCTTTGTAAAAGCTTTGTTGGTCGCGCATACAACTTCGTATCCATCGGCATTCTTTACTTTCTTCCAGTCTACGGTGAGCTGCTTTTTCTTCTTGGAGACCATGCCGGTAATCACCGCTTTCGCGAGAGAAATCGCTCCCTGTGTTCCGTCCGGCTTTTGCGTCTCCTCCGGTTTCTGCGTTTCCTCCGGCTTTTGCGTCTCCTCCGGTTTCTGTGTCTCCTCCGGCTTTTGCGTTTCTTCCGGCTTCTTCGTCTCCTCCGGCGCTTCCGCGCTGTAATTCATAGCCGATACTTTCACGGCGACGGATGTCGCTATATTGTACGGATGCGCGTAGGCGGTCACAGTCGTGGTGCCCTCTCCGACTGCCACGAGTTTGCCGTCCTCAACCCTGGCAACGCTGCTATCTTCCACCTCATACGACGGCGTAACAGTTCCGAGCAGGGAACACGTCTCGAACTGGAGATCCAGATTTTGCGTCTGACCGGTGTACATCTGAATTTCTTTGTTGTCATTCAGAGAGAGTCCGGCAGGCTGGGACATCCAGATGGTGTCGCCCGCTTTTTCATTGTAAATCTCGCCGTCCTTATTCGTGGCCTCAATCTCCACATCGATCTTTCCATAGTAGGAGAATGCCTTCGCCGGGAGATCCAGCTCCAGGGTAACTTCCTTGCTCTCGCCCGGCTTTAAGGAGAGCGCTTCCTTGGCGAGCAGATCGTCGTCCAGGCCATAGAAATGATAGCCCTCATACGGTCCCGCGAATACCACTCTCAGCTCATCGCCGTCGTTGGACGCCTGATTGCCCGTGTTAGTAATAATAACGTCGCTGTAGAACTTGGAATCCGATCCCTCATAGGAGTTGTTCTGTGTAATCACATACTCCGGCGTCTTCCTAAATGCCTCGCTCTGGTTTATGTTGGTTCCCTCTACGCTGTTCTCGGTCACCTCAACCTCAATGACGCTGCCGGCCGTCTTTTCACCCGCCGTGTACTCAAAGGTCTCATTCACGACTCCGGTGGCGATTACGGAAGAATTATAGTTATAGGTTTTCAAATGCGTCCTGGTTCCGTCCGCCGCCTTCTCGTAAATCTCCGCTGTGAAGCCATCTACAGCCGCGGTAAGTCCCGTGTTCTCAAACCTCACGGAGACGTCCACCTTTTCGCCATCCGCCGGCGTAGTATCCGACAGGGTAATCTCCGTGGCCTCCATGGAACCGTAGGGCTCCAGCATGCTGGACGCCAGCTCCAGATCGGCAACCCTGGGAGCTTCGTCGTCCTCGCCCACAATGTCGAACTTATTGTATACCATCAGCATCTCGTTGTCTTCGGTAATGGCCAGCGCGGGCTCGTCGCAGTATTTTCCAAAGCTGGTGAGCTTGTTCGGAGCCGACCACAATTTCACATTTTCCTTATCGTCATCCTCCGATTTCTTCATCTTCGCGTCGATCATAGCCGCCGCGTAAATCTCCTGGGAAGCGTTTGTGCCGTTTACATCACCGTTGTCTACCCAGATGATATAGAGGTTGTCGTCCTTGTCCACGGCCACCTTGTACTGGCTGTAGGAGGAGAACTGGTTCATATCCGCCGTGTAGGCGTCTACATGGTTAATCTGGAAAGAATAGGTTAACTCCTTCACTTTTTCAGAACTCATGCCGTCATAAATGTCCTCATCCGACCCAGTTCCCTCTGGAACATCCTGATAACTCTTTGTGGCGCTCTCCTTAATCTTTCCGTCATCGTCAATTCCATACTTCACCAGGCTGGACACGTCGATGTAATCCAGCGTATCCTCGGTCTTCCAGAACAGGTACGTCGTGCCGTCGCTCTCGCCACCCCGGCGCACAAGCTGCGGCATCGAATCCGCCTGTGAATCATTTGTAATGCGCACCGGCATAAAGGTACTGCGATCTTCAAATCGGTACAACTGGATAAAGAGATCCCGGTCCCCGTCGGTATCCGCGTCGTTGTCCTTGTCAATGGTGTAGGCAAATACCACCATTCCGTTGTAGCTGGTAGCCGTGAAATCGGCAATCAGCGGATCCTCCTTGTTGACGTCTTTATCCTTGATGGGGGAACTCAGCATCCTCTGGCC
>CANRJU010000353.1 GCA_947631075.1 uncultured Lachnospiraceae bacterium | reverse complement strand
GGGAGGGATGCCGGAATCTGTGCTGATGTGGACCAAAGAGCGTGATGTTGCCGCTATGCAGGAAGCGCTGTCCGGGATTATTGCCGCCTATGAGCGGGATTTTGCCAAGCATCCGGATACCAGCGAGTTCCCCAAGATTTCTTTGATCTGGAAATCCATACCGTCCCAGCTGGCAAAGGAAAATAAAAAGTTTATTTACAAGGTCGTCAAGGAGGGGGCGAGAGCTCGTGAATATGAGGACGCCCTGCAGTGGCTGGTGGACGCCAGGCTGGTGCATAAGATTTATCGGAGCACGGCTCCGGGCCTGCCGGTAGCTGCTTATGACGACCTGTCGGCTTTTAAGATTTATCTGGCAGATGTGGGACTGCTCCGTCGTCTGGCGCAGCTCTCGCCCACTGCTTTTGGAGAGGGAAATCGTCTGTTTACCGAGTTCAAGGGCGCGCTGACTGAAAATTTTGTGCTCCAGTCACTGATTACGCAATTTGAGGTAACGCCCCGGTATTGGAGCAGGAATAATCCGCCTTACGAGGTAGATTTTCTTATTCAGCGTGAAAACGATATTTTTCCCGTGGAAGTCAAGTCCGATACAAATGTCGGGAGCAGAAGCTTGAAAAAATTTAAGGAGCTGTTTCCGGAACAGGTCAAGCTTCGGGTTCGGCTTTCCCTAAATAATTTGAGGTTAGACGACGATGTCTTGAATATTCCGCTGTTTATGGCCGACCATGTGGACCGGCTGATTGGCATTGCGCTCGGATAAATTTTTTATTTCGGAACGGTGTTTTTGAATTTTAAATTTTCTTCCTCAAAATCGCCCAATCCTCTTTGGGCACCTTTAATCCTGTCATGGCGTCCTCCAGACTCACATGGAAGGATTCCATGACATTTCGTATATCACTACACAAGGTTTCCAGTCTTGCTTCTTGTCGGCCTTCCTGTCTTGCCAAATCGTTCATTTCCTGTACTGCTTTACACACATTGATCACCCTTTCCTTTTCATCAATCGGAATATTTGTATTCGTACACGCCTTTATCACTCTGGCGGCCTCCACATCCAGCGCTTTTAAGCCGCTGTCTCGCTTGAAGAACGCGTCCAGCTCCTCTCGGTCATTGGAGTACTTTATGAACCCCAGAACCGATTTCAGATTGGAGTGGAATTTATCAAAATCATCCATTTTTATCTCTGCTGGTTCAATCAGGTTAATCTTATAGTCAGCCACATATTCTAATATGTCCGGATCCTGCACCGACATCATCTCATGCAATGTCCTCGGTCCGTCCCACTTAGCTGATTCGAACAGAATGACCAGCGTAATCACCGGCGTCAGTTTATCCTCCCGGTAAAAACCCGAGAGAAATTCACCGGTATCATGTCCTTTCCAGTCCTTTGCATTTCGGTGTCTGGCCGCTGTCTGCTGCACCTGCTTTGAGTATTGCAGAAAATCATATAGTCCGTTCTTGACCGGTTCCGCATACTTCAGCTCCGATTCGGCTTCCACGCCCAGAATGAGATAGGCGGCTTTGTCGTCTGACATTAAGATAGCCGATTTCAGCAGATCCCGGAACTTCTGGACCGCCTCCTCGTTCCCATTGGCAAACGGAATCGCAATTTCTGTGGTATCCAGCTCCTGTAAACTTTCCGGCCTGATCACTTGTTTCCCATCGTATAGAAAATAGTTGAAAGCATCCGCGAAAACTGAATTGTCTTTCATGTAGTCCTTTGTGATTATGTCAACACTTCCCAATATTTGTCCTCCTTGTTCTGGCCTTTCTATCATAATTTTCTGTGCAGAGCAGACTTTGTATTATGATAGCTTCATGCCGTACAGTTACTTTTCTGTGTAGCTATATTATACGCTGTCATACTTCATGCTGTCAAGTTTTTTTAATCACAAGTTTTGGTCGCTATACGCCACAAGTCACTGACTGTTCATGCAAGTTTCTGTTTATCTCGAATATTCGCAGCTCATGGCTTTTCAAACAGAGAAAAGGACATTGATTTATGACATATAGATAGGTCATACAAGGACAGAAAATGCACATTCTAGTTGTCAAGGTGGCTATTTTCACATGATTTCCGCAAAAAAATTATCGAAAAATTTTGGAAAAATCCCTCAAACACATATTGACACTGTGTCAGAACAGTGCTATACTCATATTGACACGATGTCAGAACAGGAAAACGGAGGAGAGAACTATGCCAAAGGGATCGCCGGAGCTGACAAATGCGAGAAGGGAAGAAATTATCAACGCCTGCGAGGAATTATACAAGACTAAGAGCTTTAAGGAAATTACATTGAAAGATATCGGGAACGCGACGAGCTTTACCCGGACTTCCATTTACAATTATTTTCAGACAAAGGAAGAAATATTTCTTGCCTTGTTGCAGAGGGAAAATGAGCTTTGGATTGCCGATTTGAATTGGATCATGAAGGAGAACGAAACGCTTACCAAGGATGAATTTGCCGACAAGCTGGCACATTCTCTGGAAAAGCGGGGGCAGCTGCTGAAAATCATGTCGATGAATCATTACGATCTGGAGAGCAGCAGCCGGACCGAGCGGCTCATTGAGTTCAAGGTGGCATACGGGGGCTCCCTGCGCGCGGTCATGCACTGCCTGGAGCAGTACTTCCCGGAGATGTCCATCTCGGATAAGCAGCGGTTTTTATATACATTTTTCCCGTTTATGTTTGGAATCTATCCTTATACATTTGTTACCGAAAAACAGCGGATAGCAATGGAACAGGCGGGGGTAAATTATGTATTTATGACCATTTATGAAATTGTGTATAGCTGCGTAAGAGGGCTATTAGGAGATTAAGGAGGCGATTTTTCATGAAATATGTAAAATTGGGAAATTCGGATTTACAGGTTTCCCGTATCTGCATGGGCTGTATGGGGTTCGGGAACGCGGCTACCGGGCAGCACAGCTGGACGGTGGACGAGGCGCGGACAAG
>CANRJU010000352.1 GCA_947631075.1 uncultured Lachnospiraceae bacterium | reverse complement strand
TTGACGCTGGTGGTCTGGTAGTCCATTTCGTTTTTCAGATAGTCCTTGTACTCCAACACCAGTTCCCGGTCCAGGCTCCGCCCCGCCGCGAATTTCCGCAGCTTTTCCAAGTCGCTCATGTACTTTGTTATCGTATTTTTGCTCTTTTCCTGCCCGTATAGATGCGCGCGGAAATTTTCCAGTGTTTTGGGAGTTATTTTTCTTTTTTTCATAGATTTTGCCTCCTTAGCTGTTTTGCTTTATTTTTTCATCAAAAAAAGGCATCCCCCGCGAGATGCCTTTTTTGATATTATCATTTTTCTACATACAAGGGACATCACAAAGATGCCTTATTTCATGTGTTCTTACCTCAATTCACAAGATAATTCATGTGCTTTGTATCTAATTTAAATATGCTTCATCTCTATAATCCCTGCTGCTTATACCGGCTGCATGATTTCCGCCTCCAGCTTTTTCAGTTCGTCGATGGATAAGGACGGAAGATAATACGCTATTTTTTCAAGTGACATTTCACCGTCACGAATCATCCTGATCGCTGTTTCCCAATCTCTTTCTCGCGCAGCAATCTTTGCAGCTTCCTTTCTTTCGTCCCTGACATACATCTCCATGACTTCTTCCTGATCGAATAAGCATTTCATAATCGTAAGCACCTCCTTTTTCCTCTCCGACAGATACTCCCGGAGTATGTTCCGGTCCCTGCAGATACGGATCGTCTCCTCGACTGCCTCGCTTGTCATTCCGTACTGCCGGACCTGCTCGTTAAAGACCTTGTAGAAAATAATGTACTGATTGATGATATCGTCGGAGTCGCTCTCATAGATGACCTTCGCCTTAATCTCCAGGTCGATTTCCTCTCCGGCAAAAAACTCCTCCGAGAGAGAAAGCTCCTCCGGCTTATTCACCCGTTCCCCCGTGAATATCACATAAATCTCCGGCTTCGGCATCTCCACCTTCTTGCTCTTGTAATAGTTCTGCTCCGTGTTCAGAAAATACTCGTGATAGCTCTGCGCAAGATACAGCAGCACCCTCACTAAAATATTCATCGACCACATGGATTGTGCCTCAGCCAATATCAGCAATTTGTTCCCCACCATAAATCCCAAGTCGTTGTACAGATTGTCCGTCAATATGTTCTTTATCGTTACATTCTTAATCGAATCCTCCGTCACCCCGGTGTCCTCCGGATGGAGCGTCTGATACAGCTTCAACAGGTTCGTTTTAATCCGGAACAGGTCGCTAAATACGCTGTCCTTCGCCGTCCATTTTACCATAGGGCTCATGCCGCCCCTTTTGTTCTGTTTTTCGTCCTGCACACAAATCTCCTTTCTGTATTATACCAGACATAAGTCTGCCTTTTCAACTGATTTCTACATTTTGATACACATACACATAAATCAAGCTTGATTCCTGGATAGTTGCCGAAACTGGCAAAAGATGTTTAATAATATCGTTTATTAAATAAAATAGTTCTGACAGCTACCATGCGCGCCCCAAAGAAGAAGGACGTGAACATGATTGAACAAAGCAGACGTAAGCCGAAAGAACTTTGATTGCAAAATAATATACCACACGCAGAGCAAGGTTGTCAACAATATGTAGTCTTGAAACTATTCCATTTTTCCATTATAATAAATTATCAGGATATTATTCGGTTCCCAACCGTTTTGCATAGGAGGAAGTATTTTATGAAAAAAATATGCCTTATACTGCTAACTGCATTGCTGGCTGCGCCCTTCGGTTTTTGTTCCGTTCCACAGCAGACAGCTGATTCCGCAAAAGCAGCTACAGCTGACGCAGTTATAACAGCTACCGCAGTTACAACAGCTAATGCAGTTGCAACAGAACAGCCAGAAGTACTGCGGGCAGGCTTTTTTGCTTTTTCCGGCTACCATATTGTCGGAGAGGACGGGCACCGGAGCGGTTACGGCTACGAATTTCTGCAAAGGCTGGCCATCCATGGCGGCTGGTCCTACGAATATATAGGCTACGACGACTCCTACGCGGAGTGTCTGGATCTGCTGCGGGAGGGCAAAATCGACGTCATAACCTCCGTGTCCAAGACGCCCGAACGGGAGAAGGAGTTTTTGTTCTCCGACCAGTCCATCGGGGTCAACTCCACGATTTTTACCGTAAAATCCGGAAACGAGGACATCGTCGAGGGGGACTACAAAACCTATGACGGTATTACCGTGGGGATGCTGGAGGGAAACTCCAAGAACGCTAATTTTGAGAACTTTGCGAAAAAACATAATTTTACCTACCGTCCGGTATATTTTGCCGAGCAGGATGAGCTCACCGACGCGCTTCAGGCGGGGGAAGTCGATGGCGCGGTGTCGGGCAGTCTCCGCCTGCTGGAGAATGAGTGGCTGCTGGAGTCCTTCGACGCCAGCCCCTTCTACATCTGCACCCGCAAGGATCAGACGGACCTGATGAAACGGATCAACGCGGCCATCAACGAGATGGATCTCCACGACCCGAACTGGCGGGATTCTCTCCACGAGACCTATTATTCCACAGATCAGGACGGCTCCATCATCATGAATGCCTCGGAGCGGGCATTTTTAAAAGAACATCAGGCATCCGGCGTTCCGCTTCGCATTCTCATGAACCCGGACCGGATCCCCTACTGCTATTTCCGGGACGGGCAGGCCGAGGGAATCCTCCCCGCCCTCTTTGACGAGCTGGCAAGCCGCCTGGGATTGAACTATGAATATATCCCGGTAAAGGACCGGAATGAATACTACGAGCTTCGGACCGCCGGAGCCGCCGATATCGTGCTGGATTTTGCCGGCGATTACTATCTGGCGGAGGAAGAAGGCTACAAAATTACTGTGCCCTATTTCCAGACCAATTTCGCGCAACTGACCCGGAATGATTTCTCCGGGACGGTTCAGCGCGTAGCCGTCATGAAACGGGCGGACGCCATCAACGCCCTGGTTGCCAGCCGGTATCCCGAG
>CANRJU010000351.1 GCA_947631075.1 uncultured Lachnospiraceae bacterium | reverse complement strand
GGCACAGATACCGTTTTCTTAACTTCGTTTTCCATTCACTCCATCCCTTCTTCGATTATAATACACATCTGGTAAATCCGCAAGCATAAAATTTCTGCCTGCAAAAGTACTCGCAAAAACAGCAGTCCCGTATATAGCTGCTTTATGTACATTTCAATTATACGCTCTCTCCCATCCGGATGTCAATTGTTGTCTGGCACAAGTTTGTGTCGCTTTACGCCACAAAACCCCGGACGTTTTACGCTGAGAAATAGTATTTTTTGAACTCATTTTTTTGACAAGTCATTTGCCGATGCTGAATCTGGAAAAGTTGTTTTAAAACCATTGAAGATTTAGAGGCATACGAATGAACCTATCGTTTACGGATGAAGCCCGGCAACAATATATCAGTTGGGAAGATAAAAGCTTGCGTATTATTTGCCCCTCTATAATATAAAACGTTTCAGATCGGCAAAACCTAACAGGATTTTTTTATTTTATGTAAGTTTTATGTTTTTTTAATATTTTGATGCCTTTAAAACCTGTTCTTCTAAATGTCTGCAGGATATACATAACAATCGTCCTTAAAAAAATCCGAGCAAAATAAAGTCTGATTTTATTTTGCTCGGATTTCTCTTGCCCGTCAACTATAAAATTTCATTACTAAGCCATTTCCACCGTTCTATCTAGGATTCGGCGGCCTCTGCTTTTAGCGGAAGCTCTTATACTAGCATCTCCTCGCTTATCTCCCTGCTTGCGCTGATCTGAAACTCATAGCATATACGCCCGTCTGAACAACATCCGTTCTACTCCCCCAGCAGCCAGTCTCTCGCGTTAATGCGGCGAATCCCGTCATACTGCGCTTCCGGATCGTCATCCATTGTCAAAAGATATTTGGGGTAGTGGTCCCGGATCATTCGGAGAGGCCGCAGTTCCCGCTCCAGCGTCTTTTCCTCCCGGACAGTCAGCGCGACCTGATAATAGGCAGTTCCCCTTTCATCCTGAGCGACAAAATCAACCTCCCAATCGTCCACTTTTCCGACATACACATCGCATCCACGCCTCAACAATTCCAGATACACCACATTTTCCAGCACGCGTCCTGCATCGGCATTTTCTTTTCCGAGCAACATATATCTCATACCCACATCTACAATATAATATTTTTCCAGCGATTTAAGATACTGACGCCCTTTGATATTATACCGCTTTGCCTGATAGATGATATAGCTCTCCGACAGCGCCTCCAAATATTTGTCGACGGTTTTTACATCAATCTTCCGTCCTTCGGCCGACATAGTATCCGCAATTTTTTTTGCTGACAGGACATTTCCGATGTTGTCAAACACGAATCGCAGCAGGCTTTTCAGCATCGCCGTGTCGGTAATTTTCTTCCGGCTTACGATGTCCTTTACCACGATTGTGTTATAGATTCCCTCCAGATAATCGCGCAGCTGCGCGGGCTGTCCCCGCAGCTCAAGGGCATAGGGAAAAGAGCTGTTTTCCAGATATTCCATATATTTTATTCCCCGGTCATCCATGCCGCCGGTTCCCTCCAAATATTCCTTAAAAGAGAGGGGCAGCATTTCAATCTGCACATATCGTCCCGATATCAGCGTCGCAATCTCACTGGATAACATATATGCGTTAGAACCTGTAATGTATAAATCCACATTTTTTTGAATGTATAGACTGTCAACGACTTTCGGGAAATTTCCCACATGCTGAATTTCATCCAGAAAAATGTAGGTCATTTCATCTTTTACTAAATTCGATTTTATATATGTGTACAGCTTTTTGTAATCCGTCAATTCCTCAAAATCCAGATCCTCAAAATTGATACAGAGAATCTGCCGGTCAGATACTCCCTGTGTCCGCAGCCAGTTCTGGTAAATCTCAAGCAGTGTAGATTTTCCACAGCGGCGAATCCCCGTCACCACCTTGATCAGCTGCTTATCCTTAAAAGCAATCAGTTTTTTTAAATACTCTGTTCTCTGAATAACCATAATAATCCTCCTTGTTTTGCGAAGCAAAATCCGAGCCCTCTGGCGAGGAGAGGATTTTCCTCCCTTGTTTTGCGAAGCAAAATCCGAGCCCTCTGGCGAGGAGAGGATTTTCCTCCTTGTTTTGCGAAGCAAAATCCGAGCCCTCTGGCGAGGAGAGGATTTTCCTTTTTTATTACTATTCTATCCAAAAACTTCAAAAAAATCAAGACTTTTGGGATTGCAGTCCCAAAAATCCGAAAATAAAAAGACTGTCGACTTCGCAAATCAAATTTTCATCCGCAAAAACGACAGTCCCCTAAGTGTACGCTTTAGTGCCTGCTTCTGTGCCATTTAAATTGGCTGCACCGGCTTTCTGTTCCTATACCAGTTGCAGATTTTCTGCCAGCTCACGAATCTGCTCCACGGTAAGACCACTGTATTGGGCAATCTCCTCTGTCTGGAACTTGCCCGCTCCTAACATTCTCGTCGCAGATTGTATCCTTTCTTCTTCCCTGCCTTCTGCCCTACCTTCCTGTCTTGCCATATCATTCATTTCCTGCACAGCTTTACACACATTAATCACCTTTTCTTTCTTATTGATTGGAATATTTGTATTTGTACACGCCTTTATTACTTTTGCAGCTTCCACATCCAGCGCTTTCAAGCCGCTCTCCCTTGCGAGGAACGCAGATAGTTTCTCACGGTCATTAGAATATTTTATAAAACCTAAAACCGATCTCAAATTGGAATGGAGTTTATCAAGATCATCCTCTCCCATCGCGGCAGGTTCAATCAGATTGATCTTATAATCCGCCACGAGGTTCAGTATTTTCGAATCCTGTGTGGACATCTAAACCATTCTTTACTGGTTCCGCGTATTTCACATCTGACTCATTCTCCACGCCCAAGACAAGATATGTAGCTTTATCATCTGCCATTAAAGTAGCCGCTTTTAGATTATCCCTGTATTTCTGGACCGCTGCTTCATTTCCATTGCCAA
>CANRJU010000350.1 GCA_947631075.1 uncultured Lachnospiraceae bacterium | reverse complement strand
GTAAGCCCGGTTCTGGCCAGTTCCAGTATCTCATGCCCATCCAGAAGTGTAATAAAAGCATCTACCTTGCTCTGATTGCCCGTCAGCTCAATAATCAGACTTTCCGGAGCCACATCGATGATGTTGGCGCGGAACACATCCGCAAAGGCTTTCCGGGCCGCCCGCCTCCCGGCGCGCTCCTTTCCGCCCGCCTGACTCCGGCGCACCGTCACCGGAATCTCCTGCCGCTCATAGACCGTCTCCAGAACGATCCGTCCGGCGCTCCGGTCCCGCTGTATCTTTTCCTCCAAAATCGTAAAGGACAGCGCAAGCCTTCCCCCGTCCGCCTCATCCGTCCAAAGGCTGTGGCGGTCTAACTGGATATAGTCCGCCGTGGCGCTGGCGTGAATCTCCACGCTCCCCCATGTATTTATCTGGATCCGCACCGAATCCCGTATATCCTCCCCCCGTGCCTGATAGCAGAGGCCCTTCTTCCGGTCCAGTTTCGGGTGAATGACGCTAAACCGTATCGGCTCCTTTTTGCCCATGGCCGCCAGAAATTCTTCCATACTCTGGAGCTTCGTGTTCCGCTCCGTCAGATGGCGGTACAAAACCTTGCCGGACTCGTCCCGGAACAGAAAAGTCTTCTCGAAATCCGGGCTGTGGAACAGGGCGACCCCCTCCTCCGGATTTTCAATAAAGCGCTCCCGCAGGGTAAAATAATCCCGCACGGCCCTTCCCCTGGAATCCCTCAGCTCCGGCGCCACAACGCGGATCTCGTAGGGCAGGGCTCCCTCCCCACAGTCCGTGATGAAATGAATCTCTCCCTCCAGCTTCTCTCCCGGCACCAGTTCCCCCGCGTTCACCGTCAGCTCCAGCTCGTTCTCCTCGCCGTGAAAGACGGGGAGAAACTCGATCTCCGGCGCCTCCACCGCCCCGAAGCCCTTCATCTTCTGTCCTCTGACATTTCCGATATGCACTTTCTCCGTACGGCTCTCCCCCGACACTACGGTAAAGGAAAGCCTCTCCGGACGGATCACAAGATCCGGCGCCTCGTATATAAAATTGCCTCTGGCCAATGCCAATACTTTTTCTCTCATCGGTGACCTCTTTTTCTTAAAATCCCGGCATATCTCCCACGCATCTGATCGGGTCTTTCTTTCTATTATAATAAATTCACGTTTAATTGCCAATATAAAGATGAAAAAAGATTGAAAATTTGACGAAACGCCCCTTTTTGTTTATAATAGTCCTTACATTGCCAAGGCAAAGGAGTGTTTTTCATGAAACCTAAAGAACATTTTCACGGAAGCGATTTAGAAGAAATCGAACAGGTCTATCACATAAAGAAGGAGGACATCATCAGTTTCTCCGCCAATGTCAATCCCCTGGGAGTGTCCTTCCGGCTGCGGGAGACCCTCACCAATCACATTGACGCCATTACCTCCTATCCCGACCGGGAGTACACGTCTTTAAGAAAATGTATCGCGGAATACGCGGACACGGATTACCGGAACGTAGTAGTGGGAAACGGCTCCACGGAGCTGATCTCGCTGTTTATTCAGATCGCCCACCCGAAAAAGGCGCTGATCGTGGGCCCCACCTACTCCGAATACGAGCGGGAAGTCGCCATGGGCGGCGGGCGGTCCCACTATTTCAGCCTGACGGAAGCCAGCGAATTCATGCTGGACACGGCGAGCCTGACGGAAGAACTGTCCCGCGACGTGGATCTTCTGATCCTGTGCAACCCCAACAACCCCACCTCCTCCGTAATCCGGCGCGGCCAGATGCGGGAAATCCTGGATTACTGCAAGCGCAGATCCATTACCGTACTGGTGGACGAGACCTATGTGGAGTTCTCCGACGAGCCGGAGGAGGTGACCGCCATTCCCCTGACGAACTACTACAACAATATCATCATCCTGCGGGGCATCTCCAAATTTTTTGCCGCTCCGGGACTGCGCCTGGGGTACGCCGTGTGCGGCAGCCACGACCTGCTCCGGGAGATCAACCGCCGCAAGAACCCGTGGACGATCAACTCCCTCGCCGCCATCGCCGGGGAAATCATGTTCACCGATGAAGAATACATCGCCACCACCCGGAAGCTGATCGCCGCCGAGCGGGAGCGGGTCTGCGAGCGGCTGGCCGAGAGTCCTTACCTGAAAGCGTACCGCTCCAACGCCAATTTCGTCCTTGTCAAAATATTAAAAGAAGGTATAACTTCTGAAAAAATGTTCGACGAGGCCATAAAACGGTGCCTTATGATTCGGGACTGCTCTACATTTCCTTTCCTGAACAATCAGTACTTCCGGTTCTGCTTTATGCTTCCTGAGCAGAATGACCGGCTGCTGGATGTGATTTTTGATGTGATTAAATGATGATTTAATTCTTGCCCGTTCTCTTTCTTTTAGATTTACAAAAACATTCAAGTATATTGATTGGAGGTATTCTTTATGGCAAATTCTTTGGTGCAGGTCAGAGTAGATGAGCAGTTAAAGGAAGATGTGACTAAATTATATGAGGAACTGGGAATGGACTTGCCTACGGCAATCCGTATTTTTTTAAAGCGTTCCGTACAGGAAAGGGGAATACCTTTTAGCATGAAACTCACCGATATACAGCGTGGCAACAGGGCAATTTCCGCAATGCAGCGGATGAGCCGGGCGGCAGAAGAAAAGGGAGTTGCAGATATGTCATTGGAGGAAATCAATCAGGAGATACAGGCTGTCCGTCAGGGCAGATAGAAAAGAGTTTGCTTATCTGGTGACAGGGAATACAAAACATTTTCCGAAAGAACCATTTGTGGTTACTCCACGGGAAATGTTAGAAATTCTGGATGGAAAAGATAATAAGTGAATGCAAAAATGATGATCAAAACCCAAAAAGATACCCGAACCGACACGCTCCCACTCCCGCCGATCCGGATATCCTTTTCACTTATTTATTTACACTTCTCACACATTTCAATACATAGCAGGTATTTCCCATAGAATCGTCGTCCGCGCCGTCTTTC
>CANRJU010000349.1 GCA_947631075.1 uncultured Lachnospiraceae bacterium | reverse complement strand
TTTCTGCTTTTACAGAGGATTCATTTTCTGTTTTGATGTTGTTTTTGGTTTCTTCCATTCACATTCCTCCCTCTCTGACAAGGGCGGATGACAGTGTCCGGTTCAGCTGTACCTGCGCCCCTGTTTTTAAGTAAAATTTAAATTTGTTGGATTTCTTGGGGTATGAGCTGTAGTTGAATTACAGCAACGCAGGCAGATTACTCACTTATTTACATTCTTAGATTCACTTATTCGACTCACTTACTACCAGATGCCTCAAGATTGCTATGTATTATAGCATAAAAAATAAGAAAATGCAACTAGAAGCTTGTCCTTCTTTCAGATTTCCAACCGATTTGCGCCAGTGGACCCCAGTGGGCGCGAATCGAATATTTAACCACGCCTGAAAATGTTGCGATTGATGCCGACCATGTTGCGATTGAGGTTGCGATTGATGCTGATTATGTTGCGATTGAGGTTGCGATTAAGAAACTGACCGCAAGTCCAAACACAATTCAGAAAGCGAAGGATGTCTTTGCGAAAGTGGGAATCAACGGAATATTTGGTCGTTCTGACATTGCTGCAATCACAAATGATTCCGTAACTGCTGCCGGAAATCTGATTACCAAGCTGAAGAAAGCAGGGCTGATTAAAGCGGTCGACGGATACGGCAAGGGAAAATACACTTTCAAGAATCCCGACAGATAAAACAACTCCCTCCCGGTTGATGTTAGCGTAAAATGGATAATTTACAACCTATTTTTCAAAAAGATAAAATTAAAATGTATCTTGCAAAGAGAATCTGCATATGCTACAATCGCTGATAGGCAAATAAAAAGTAACAAACGATTCCATGTAGGACGACAAAAAGCCTCGATGCGAGCACATCGGGGCTTTTCTGTTCCCAATTTTGGCAATGGCAGAGCCGTCACCTGGGTGGACGTTTTTTTCGTCCACAGCAGATGGTTTTTTATACGACACGCCTTATCTGTTTTTGCACCTGATTTTCAATGCTATTTTGTTCTATCCCATGCTGACCATGCTCACATCAAGCCTCTTTCGAGAGGGAATTGATCTCTTATTGGCGTACGCAAATTTATTGCTGAATACATTATAACATACTAAGGTACAAATGAAAACACGGGAATTTCACTTACAAAACGGGAGTTTCGTTTACAAAAGTAGATTTTCATTTACAAAACGGGAGTCTTGGGTTACAAACGGGACTCTCGGGTTGCTATTTACCTCAAGCCTCTTTCCCAAATGGTGTAGTAGTTATTCATCAAACACAAATATACCTAATCAGCTTCAATAATATATGTTTGTGACATCAGAACCTTGTTCCTTCTGAAGCAACTCCATTATTCTTTCCGCTCCTTTTTTTGTATCTGCAATAATTTCCTCCGGTGTCATTTTAATATGGCGCAGGGAATTATATTCCCTAATTTTACATATGTCATCAACATCAAATTTCTCGCTCACAATTGGTTCAGTCATCATCATGCTCATCATCTCCTTCTAATAATGCTGACGGTGGATATATCAACAAGTCTTTATATCCCTCCATCGTTGTTATAATTTTCACGCCCTTTACTGTTTTTACATTGACAATATGTTTAAAATTCCAAGAAATTATTACATCACACCCTGCAAGGCTTGCCCACTGCCCCTCACAGCACCGTGCGTGTGGTTTTCCCGCACACGGCTCTTCAAACCAGCTTCGGTTTCCAATTCCAAATATCCGTTGTCAAGTTCGGTTCTTTCACATAATTTTTCTTAATTATAAAAACGTGTTTTTCGTACTTTTATTCATTTTCCTCATTTCTTTCATTATAATATGACCCTTGCAAATCCGCAAGCATCAACTTCTGTCAAATTTCCAACCGATTTGCGCCAATGAACCCCAGTGGGCGCGAATGGAATATTTAGCCATTGACATTTGCCTGCGAATGTAGAATTGATATGCTGTATAGAAGGTTAGATTGCCCCTCCTTCAAAATAAAAAAGCCTACCTTGTGTGCTATGTTTAGCGGACAAGGTAGGTCTTGAAATTTTGGATAGGCTTTGAAACTTTGTGCCTTTATGTCTAAACTTTATGTCTAAAATGATGTCGAAATTTTACTTATTCCCGTAATTTAATCCTTCCTGCACCATATGCTCATATTGCTGGTGCAGCTCCAGGGTATAATCCATGGATATCCCCAGAGTGTCGCTGACATCCTCCAGAGGATTGTTTTTTGCGAACAAGCGAAAAGCAATATCCTTTTCTTTCTCTTTAATGCCTTCTTCCCAGCCCTCGTCCCAGCTTTCCTGACGCAGCGCCTTGCGGTATTTTTCCTCGTCAAATTCATATATGCTCATGTGTATCACCTCCGCCCTGTTCTTTTTCAGAAAATCTTCCAATATCCCTTCCCGGATGCATTCCGTCACCGCCCGTTCCACGGCATCCCGTAGTTCTATAGTGCGGCTGTACTCCCGAACCTTCGACACATATTGACAGTACTCCATCAGAAGCCTGCATTCTTTTTTAATAGATTCATTATACCCCGGATTGATGTTTAATTGCAAGACTTTCAGCTCCAATTTTATATCCGATCTGTCGATTACAGGTTTTTCCGTCGCAGCATCTGTTGAGACGTTATTGACGGCGGGATCTGCTGTGTCTTTATCTGTTGCGCTGTTATTGATGGCAGAATCTGCTGTGTCTTTATCTGTTGCGCTGTTATTTTTATCATCGGCGCTAGCGTCATCCTTGTTATCACTATCTGCCTTTTTCTTTTTCTCCGGCCCAAAGGAATCCGAAAGCCGCAGGATCTTTCTTTCCGGCTGCGGTTCGGTGCCATTATAAAAGACCACGAACTGGGGCTCCGGGAGGCGGATCCGTTTCTTGCCATAAATATTCTCATTGACGATCAGCCGCTCATATGTATCCGTTATATAAGGAAGATAGCGCAGGGGCATGTTCGGGTTCACCGAGGACTGGTGCTCATACAGATGCATCTGCATATCCAGCATGCA
>CANRJU010000348.1 GCA_947631075.1 uncultured Lachnospiraceae bacterium | reverse complement strand
GGAACTGTGTGAAAGACGCCGCGCAGGCAGGGAACCAGTATGACGCAGCACTGCAGGGCGACGCACAGAAGCACGCTGAAAAGCAGCTTTTTATTCCCGCTGACGCCGACTTCGGCCAGGGACAGGTGGCTCCTCATATTAAAGGAGTGTACCAGCTGGGACAGGGACAGCACGGCGAAGCACATGGTAGAGTTCCCGGCCGCGTAGGCGAACAGGGCCAGCGATCCGATGAACAGTCCCTCAATGATCATCTGGAACACGGACTCAAAGGTGAACATGCGGACGCTGTTTTTCTTGCGGGAGAAGCGCCTGCTTCCGGATGCGTCCGGCGGGCGCTGCATAATGTCCGGATCCGGCGGCTCCACGCCCAGGCACAGCGCCGGAAAGGAGTCGGTCACCAGGTTGATGAACAACAGTTGCACCGGTAGCAGAGGCACATCCAGGCCAAATAAAATAGCGGCAAAAATAGTCATGATCTCCCCGATGTTGCAGGACAGAAGGAAGTGAATGGCTTTTTTTATGTTGGAGTAAATGCCGCGCCCCTCTCTTACGGCGGCGACAATGGTGGAAAAGTTATCGTCCATCAGGATCATGTCCGAGGCGTTCTTGGCTACGTCTGTGCCCGACTGGCCCATGGCGCAGCCGATGTCCGCCGCCTTTAGCGCGGGCGCGTCGTTCACGCCGTCCCCGGTCATGGCCACCACATGGCCCTCCCGCTGGAGCAGCTTTACCAGGCGTACCTTGTGGGAGGGGGACACACGGGCGAATACATGTGTCTTTTCCAGACGGGGAATCAGTTCCTCATCCGACAGAGAATCCAGCTCTGGCCCCGTCATGACCGGTTCGGAGGCGGAGCAGATCCCCAGCTCCCGTCCGATGGCGGCGGCTGTGATCCGGTGGTCCCCGGTGATCATGACCGGGCGGATGCCCGCTTTTTTGCAGTCGTTTACAGCGGCGAATGCCTCTTTTCTCGGCGGATCCATCAGCCCCACAAATCCGGCGAAAATCAGATTTTTTTCCAGCGTCTCATCCTTGGCGGCGGAGGGCAGCAGGCGGTATCCCACGGCCAGGACGCGCAGGGCGTCGGCGGCGTACCGGTCCGCCAGGGCCATCCATTCCCGGCGCTTTTTCGATGTCATAGTATGTACGGACCCATTTTCCACATAGGAGGCGGAATCCCGCAGCAAAATCTCCGGCGCGCCCTTGGTGACGGAGAGATAGCCCTCCGGCGTGCTGTGCAGGGTGGTCATCCGCTTGCGCCGGGAGTCAAAGGGCAGCTCGAAGATCCGCGGGGCAATCCGGCGCTCCGACTGCGCGTTCACCCCCTGGGAGCGGGCGAAGGAGATCAGCGCCTGTTCCGTGGGACCGGCCTCGTCGTTGCACAGTGTCAGGAGCCGGGAGAAAAACACCGGATCGTCCGGCGCGAAAAACTCCCGCACCGTCATTTTGTTCTCGGTGAGGGTGCCCGTCTTATCCGAACAGATTATCGTGGCGCTGCCCAGCGTCTCCACCGCCGTCAGATGCCGGATGATGGCCTTTTTTTTCGCCATGCGCTCTACGCCCAGGGCCAGCATGATGGTCACCAGGGCGGGAAGGCTCTCCGGTATGGCCGCCACGCCCAGGCTGACGGAGGTCATAAACATAGAAAAGACAGGGACGTTTTTCTGTATGCCGAGAAAGAAAATCACCAGGCAGATGGCCAGGGCCAGTATTCCCAGCGCCTTTCCCGTCCGGCCGAGCCGTTTGGACAGGGGAGTTTCCGGCGCGTCCTCTCTTGCCAGCATCCCGGCGATGCGGCCGATCTGGGTGTCCATGCCGGTCTCCGTCACATAGAAGGCGCCCCGGCCGGTGGTGACCACAGTGCCGGCAAATACATAGTTTTTCCGGTCTCCCAGCGCGGCCCTGCCGTCGGTCAGGGCGTCGGCTGTCTTGGCGACGGTGCCCGTCTCGCCGGTGAGCGCGGATTCTTCCGTGGAGAGGCTGTGGCAGGAGAGCAGGCGCCCGTCCGCCGGAACCTGACAGCCCGCTTCCAGGCACACGACGTCGCCGGGGACGACCTCCGAGGAGGGGATCGTCCGCCTTTTTCCGTCCCGTATCACAACCGTTTCCGGGGTCTGGAGCTGCCGCAGCGCCTCCAGGGAGTGCTCGGCCCGTTTTTCCTGAAATATGCCGATGACCGCGTTGACGATCACGATGGCCAGAATGATACAGGGGTCGGTAAAGTCCGCGCGCCCTTGTAAATAAGAAGCGACAAAGGAAATCAGCGCGGCGGCTAAGAGCGTCAGTATCATAAAATCCGAAAACTGGCTGAAAAAGCGGGCGAGCAGTCCGGGCCCCTTTTCCCGGAGAAGCTCGTTGGGGCCGTATTTTTTCTGCCGCTCCTTTACCTGGGAAGCGCTCAGGCCCTGTTCGGGGTCGCATCCGGTCTGCCGGAGCAGGTCCGAAACGGTGTGGGAATACCAGTCCATAGTTAGTCAAAACCTCCTTTTTTTGCCCGTCGGGGCCATATTTTCTCCGCGAGGCGCGAAATTTATGGGACGTGAAATTTATGGGTCCCAAAATTCACGGATCCCAAAATTCACGGGTCTCAAAATTCATGGGACGCGAAATGCGTATGCTGTAGGTCAAAAAACCTTTTGCCCCTGGCGTCATAGTATGGTAGTAAGAAAACGGAAGGAACCCATATCATGGGGTTGATTATTTTGCTTTCACTGTCAGTCAGCCTGGACACGCTGGGAATCGGCATGTCGTATTCCATGAATAAGATCCGGATTCCCTGGAGTACCCGGCTCGTCGTTGCGGGCGTGAATATCACCCTCACCTCCCTGGCTGTCTGGCTGGGCGGCTGTCTGTGGGAATTTATCCCCGGCCGGATTCCGGGGCTCCTGGGCGGAGGAATCCTCCTTGTGCTGGGCGTCCGGGCCCTGAAGAGCGCCCGGGGGGAAAACCGCGCGGCCGTATACGACCGGGACGATTCCCATGTGCTGGAGCCGTGGGAGGGGG
>CANRJU010000347.1 GCA_947631075.1 uncultured Lachnospiraceae bacterium | reverse complement strand
AAAAGCCGCTGCTGGTTGTCCTTTTTGCGGTTGTCCCGCTCGGAATTGCCCTCCATGCCGGCGACGATGCCGTCCATCAGCTTCTTTCTGGCTCTCTTTAAATCCTTGATCTCATTGACCAGCTTTCCCTGGCGGCGCAGCAGAGCATTCAGCTCATCTTCCAGCGCCTCCACGTCCGCCGGCTTATCCCCTTTCGGAAACAGCGTGTGCCAGCGGGTATCTAGCACTAAAATCGGCACCTGCTTTCCCCGCAGGGCCTTCCGCACTGCCGCGTCAAAATTTTTCTCCTGTTTTTTCACTGCGCATCATCCCCCTCACTCATCGCGGGACTGGTTCACAATATTGTACGACAGCCGCATCAGGCTCTCCGCCAGATGCACGTTCTCCACCACGGCATCCGGCGGCAGATTCAGATCGGTAGCCGCGAAATTCCAAAACGCGTGAACTCCCATGTCCGCCAATGTCTTTGCCACTTCCGGCGCCTTTGCCCTGGGAAGCGTCAGCGCCGCAATATGCACTGTGTTTTCTCTAACGTACCGCGCCAGGTCCTTCATGTCCCGCACGATCAGATCTCCCACCTTCTGTCCGATCTTTTCCGGGTTCACGTCAAAGAGCGCCGACATGATAAATCCCCGCCTGGCAAATCCGCCGTAACCCGCCAGGGCCTGACCCAGATTCCCGGCTCCCAGAATAATCACGCGAAACTGCTGATCCAGCCCCAGAATCCGCCCGATCTCCTCCTTGAGCACCTCCACGCTGTAGCCGTAGCCCTGCTGCCCAAATCCGCCGAAATTATTAAAATCCTGCCGGATCTGGGAAGCCGTCACGTTCATGGCGCGGCTGAGTTCCTGGGACGAAATGCGGTCGATTCCATTTTCCAGCAATTCGCTGAGATATCTATAGTACCGCGGCAGCCGCCTGACCACCGCGGAAGATATTTTCTTCTCCATCGCTTGCCACATTCCTCGCTTTTTCCAAATCTTTCTTATATTATAATAGAATGTTAAATTCCTGTCAATCTCCCCGGAACAGGGTTGTTGCAAAAACAGAAAAAATAGTTTAAGATTAGTGTCAGATATTTACGCCAAAAGAGGGGGAGCATTTTTTATGATTATCGCATGCAGCCACATCACCAGATCCTTTGCCGACGCGGTTCTTTTAAAGGACGCCACATTTCACATCAATGAACAGGAGCGGGCCGCCATCGTAGGCGTCAACGGAGCCGGGAAAACCACTCTCCTTCGCATGATCGTAGGAGAGCTGCCGGCGGATTCGGGGGAGATCATCTGCGGAAAGGACGTAAAGATCGGCTACCTTCCCCAAAAGCAGTCCTTCGACTCCGACCAGACGATTTACGACGAGCTGCTCTCCGTCAAGGCCGACGTCATTGACATGGATCACAAAATACGGGAATTAGAGCGGGAAATGTCCTCCGCGGGAGAAAAAGAGCTGGAACCGCTGCTCGAACGGTACCACCGCCTCCAGACCGCCTTTGAGTCCGGGGATGGCTATACATACAAGAGCAAGGTCCTCGGCGTCATTCACGGCCTGGGCTTTGGCGGCGACAAAATGCACCAGAACATACACACCCTATCCGGCGGCCAGAAAACCCGCGTGGCGCTGGGCAAGCTCCTTCTCACCGAGCCGGACCTCCTCATTCTGGACGAGCCCACCAACCATCTGGACCTGGCCTCCATCCGCTGGCTGGAGACCTATCTCACCGGCTACCGCGGCAGCGTTCTGGTGGTCTCCCACGACCGCTTTTTTCTGGACCGGATCGCCCAGAAAATCATTGAGATCGACCGGGGAAATGTCACCGTCTTTGCCGGCAATTACAGCAGCTATTCCCAGAAAAAAGAGGCGCTGCGGGAGACGCTGATCCGTCAGTATTACAACCAGCAGCAGGAAATTAAGCACCAGGAAGAAGTCATCGCGAAGCTGAAATCCTTTAACCGGGAAAAATCCATCAAGCGGGCGGAGAGCCGGGAAAAAATGCTGGACAAGATTGAGCGTATCGAAAAGCCGGTGGAATATGAAAAATCCATTTCGTTTGAACTGACGCCCTCGCGCGTCAGCGGAAATGACGTCCTCCATGTAGAAAATTATCAAAAAAGCTTCGGGGAAAATCACTTGTTCGACGGGGTCTCTTTTGACGTGCGCCGGGGCGAAAAAATCGCCATTATCGGCCAGAACGGAACCGGCAAGACCACCCTGTTAAAGATGATCTGCGGCCTGGAGTCCGCCGACGGGGGCAAGGCGTCCCTAGGGACCAACGTAGAGATCGGATACTACGACCAGGAGTACCAGGTTCTCCACGACGACAAGACGATTTTCGAGGAAATCCAGGACGACTACCCAGATCTGAACCACACGGCCATCCGCAACGTGTTAGCGTCCTTTTTGTTTACCGGAGACGACGTATTCAAGCCGATTCACCTGCTCAGCGGCGGGGAAAAGGGCCGCGTCTCCCTGGCTAAGCTCATGCTGTCGAACGCCAATTTTCTTCTGCTCGACGAGCCCACGAACCACCTGGACATCACCTCGAAGGAGATTTTGGAGAGCGCCCTCCGCAACTACACCGGCACCGTGCTCTACGTCTCCCACGACCGATATTTTATTGAGCGCACCGCTACAAGAATTCTGGATCTGACCGGCAAAAAGCTCCTGAACTACGACGGCGGCTACTCCTATTATCTGGAAAAGCGGGAAACCGTGGAGCAGATTTATCTGGACGAGACGTCCCCCGAATCCGGAAAAAAAGAAAATACCGAAGCGAAGCTGGACTGGCAGGAGCAAAAACAGCAGGCCGCCGACCGCCGGAAGCTGGAAAATAAGTATAAAAAAGTAGAGGAAGAAATAGAGGCGCTGGAACAGGCGATCTCCGGGCTGGACGAAGAACTGTCCCTGCCGGAAAACGCCACCAATGCCCATAAACTGACTGAACTCAGCCAGGAAAAAGAAGAAAAAGAGGACGCCCTTGCCGCCGCCATGGAACAGTGGGAGGCGCTGGCCGAGCAGCTGGAGGGA
>CANRJU010000346.1 GCA_947631075.1 uncultured Lachnospiraceae bacterium | reverse complement strand
ATCTGGGCTTCTACCTTGTCGCCCTCGGTCACCGCTACGTTGCGCATATTGTCGGCCACGCGCATAACGCGGATGTGGCTGCTCTCCATAATGCCCACGGCTGTACGCATCCAGGAGCCGATTTTCTGCTGTACTACCGGATCGCTCCAGTGTCCCACAACGACCTTGCGCTCAATGCGCATCCGGCTGACGATATGGCCGTACTCGCGGTCGCCGTGCGCCGCCTGATTCTCGTTCATGAAATCCATGTCGATGGAATCATAGGGGATTTCCTCATTGAACTGGGTGTGCAGGTGCAAGAGCGGCTTGCGGTACTCCTGCAGTCCCAGAATCCAGGACTTGGCCGGTGAAAACGTGTGCATCCAGGTGATAACGCCCGCGCACTCGTCGTCTCCGTTGGCCTCGTTAAACGTCTTGCGGATCAGCTCGTTGGTAATCAGCGTCGGCTTCCACACAACCTCATACGGCAAAAGGCCGCACTGATTCAGAGCCTCCACGATTTTCTTCGCGTGTTCTGCCACATGAGCCAGACACTCGTCCCCATACAGGTCCTGCGATCCCGTGCAGAACCAGAACTTGTAATTTTTTGCTGTAAGCATGGTTTAGCATTCCTCCAATCTCAATTTTTCTGTGAATCCTTTTCCTTCCGCTTCCGGTTCAAATCGCTGAAAGCGTTTTCCGTGGCGGAGGGGTATTTGCCCGGTTCCGGGGGCTCAAAATCATAGATATCCCGGTAGGAATCGAACTCCGCGTCCGTATAGGGCGACCGCCACATCACGCCGGTGCAGTCCGTCGCGGACGACGAGTTCATGGCGTCCACTCCCTCGCCAAACTCAAATTCATGATACTCCGTCTTTTTCTCTTTTTCGTCCACAATGATACCTCCTGTCCTTTGATTTACAGGTAGTATCACCAATCCGGCCCGTTTTATTCTACGCCCAGACGGTCTCTCACGATCCGGCCAAAGCGCATACGGTCCGCGTAGGAGAGCAGGCGCCGCATATTTCTTCTCTTGTACGTCTTGTAATTCTCCACGATCGTCTTTACCGTTTCCTCGCCGATCTCTTTCTCAAGGCGGATGCAGTCGCACACGCTGCGGTCTACGCCGTACACGCGAACCGGTTTTCCGGCAACCTTGACGATCTTCATGTCCTCCTCAAAGTTCTCCACCGAGAAGTAATGCCTCGACACCGGGAAATTCAGCTTCATGCCGCCCCGGTCGGTGCGGGCTGTGGCCACATAGAGCTGCTCCGGCTCATCCTTGATCAGCCCGTGGTAATAGCACGCGCTGAGCGCGCAGATGATCGCCTTCGGATTTGTCATGCACGCCTCCAGCATTTTGTAGTTCTTCGGCTTTTTCTTTTTGCTCATCAGATTCCAGTAGTTGCCGTGGGAAATCTTTTCGATCTTCCCCTCCTCCAGCAGCGTGCGGATCTGAATGGTCGAAATGTGGTTGTCCAACATTTTCCTTGTGGGGAGATAGCCATTCTCCTCCTCAAACAGAGCGTTTACCTTTGCATACGTTTTCTTTAACATAATTCTTTCCTCCTGTATTAAAGTACCATAATATACATATAGTATATTTTTCTAAATAATTTTGCGCTTTTCCAGGCCCGCGCGCGAACGGCCTCGTACGTCTGCCAGAATGAAACCATCTGGCTCTCCGTGATGTCGTCCGGTCCGAACCGGGCGTGGAATAGCAGTTCCACAAACTCCTCTAACTCTGCCATGGACATCTCCATAGCTTCTGCCATCTCAAGCTGATATTCCGAAATGGACTGCTGCCTGTAGCGGACGCCTTTTCCGGCGAGCATGGGCGTCAGGTGGTGATAGATCGCGCGGATCCGCTTGCGCGGCTTCATGCCTTTCTGCTTGCGGATAAAAATCCTCCTCCTCACGCGCCGCTGAATCTCCAGCGCCAGGATCACGGCCAGCACGGCCCCCAGAATCTCCAGAATCAGAAGCAGCATCTTTTTCTGTGACTGGGACTGTCCCCCGGCTTCCTCCGACTGCTCCGGCTCATCCTCATTGCCCTCGATGTCGTCAAAAATCATGCTCTCCTCCGGCTCCTGCGTCACGGAGGGAGTAGGCGTCGCCTTTTCCGGTTTCTCTTTCGCGTCGTCCGGATTGCTCTCCTCGTTTTTATCGGAGGGGCGGTCCGAATCTGTCTGGTCCGTTTTGTCGGACGTCTTGTCAGAGGTCTGGGAATACTCATCCTGCTCCCCGGCCCCCGGCGTCACTTCCACCGGCACAAAGCCGTACTGATCGGTGTAGACCTCGATCCACGCGTGGGCGGCCCGGTCCGGCACGTCGATCTCCGTCCCATCTGCGGCGGCCTTTTCCAACTCCTCCTGGCCAATATATACGCCCTCCACATAGCGGGCGGGAACACCGGCGCTGCGAAGCAGCATGGCGGTGGCGGTGGCATAATAGGTGCAATACCCCTTTTTTCCTTCTTTCAAAAAATACTCCACGGTGTCCTGGCCGGAAGGGGTCCTGCCCGGCGCCAGGCTGTAACTGGTATCTGCCATCACATATTCGCGGGCCGCCCGCACCATGTCTGCCTCGCCCGCGGTCCCATTCTGGTACTTGTCTAACAGATTCCCATTTTCCTCTAAATACTCCTTAAATTCATCGCACACGCCGGATAAGCTGTCCGGCACCTGCAGATAATACTTGTGGACAAAATTGCTCATGGTCTCCCGCTCCGCGCGGTTACTCTCCCAGAACATGACGTTTCCCAGGGAAAAATCCTGCTTCCAGAAATCCTCTGTCAGCACATACGGATAACGCGTGTAATATTCCACCACATAATCGATGCCCAGCACGTCAATCGTAGTCCGCCCGCTGTCCTCCTCCTTGAAAGAGCCCGCGGGCTCGTAGGGAACCAGATAATTCCCGTAGCCAAAGCCCAGATTGCGGATCCGCAGCTTTCCGGTCCGCAAGAGGTCGTCCGAGCCGAAGCGATTCACCAGATCGTTCCGGAGACGCACATGCCATTTGTCCGGCGCGAGGCCCTCCTTGTCGAGAGCGGCTAACTCCTCTCTGTACTG
>CANRJU010000345.1 GCA_947631075.1 uncultured Lachnospiraceae bacterium | reverse complement strand
AATTGGCGGAAAAGAGTATGCGCTGAAGGAAGATCATACGCTGGATATTCCTTATGGAGCTGATATTTATGATATAGAATATCCGAAAGTTAAAATTTGAGAAACTATACGGGCAGGAGTGTTGACAATGGCAGTAGAAGTTGCTGTCTGCGATGACGAGAGCAAGGATTTGGAGAACGTCGTCCGCATGCTGAGTGAAATTTTTGAGAAGGAAAAGGTTCCTCACAACATACAGGCCTTTTCTTCATCCGCCGACATGCTGGCGCAGGCAGGGAAAATAGATATTGCGATATTGGATATTGTCATGGGAGAAATGAACGGAATCAATCTGGGGCGCGAGTTAAAAAGTCGTTTTCCGAAGATGAGGATTATTTACATGACAAATTATGAGGAATATTGCATGCAGGCGATTAACGAAATCCACGCGTTTTCTTTTTTGTGCAAGCCGCTGTCAGGGGAGGCGCTGAAAATCCAGATCGACGAACTGATCCGGGAAATAGAGCAATCCGGCAGTTCGGTTGAAAAGGCGTTTTACAAGGTCTTTGACGGAGAAGGAAGGGAACACCCGGTTATAAAATTGCCGCTAGATAGCATTATCTGTTTTGAGTACATAAAAACAAAACGACGGACTAAAATTGTGCTCAGGGATCGGACCTATGAATACTTTTGCGTGATGGAAGATCTGGCCAGGGAGCTGGAGAAATATGGATTTGCCGTCAACTGCCGGGGAAATCTTGTGAATTTGCGGCACATTGTAAAAATAAAGGGATACAACATATATCTGGACAACGGGCAGATTCTTTCTCTGGCGCAGAAAAGGACGGTCCAGTTTAAAGAAAAACTGAATGAATTTATACATAGCTGTGTTTGAGGAGAGCTGCGGATGGAAAATTGGATATTATATTTTTGTTCCTGCCTGTCCTGTTTTATTATTGTGTCATTTTTTTATGGATTTGCGGACGACAGATACAGCCGGACATTTTCGAACCGATATATTTACATAGGGACAGGATGGGCGATGACGTTCGGGATTGCCGCGGTCAATCTGCTGAACCGTCCGGTTCTGAATTTTCTGACATGGATGGCGGCAGTCGGTCTTAGCGCGTATATATTATATTACGGGGATTATGAAAGACCGGTAAAAAGAATACTGGATTGTGAAATTTTTCTGGGAGTCATTACAATCTGCGAATCACTGGGCGTGGGACTTGCGGATCTGCTCCTGGAATGGATGAATATAAAAATAGAGAATAGTACCATGCTGGTCTGCGTAGAGACTGCCTTTTCCAAAATTGCCTTGATTTTTCTGTATTTTATGGCGGTCAGCAGACTGATGAAAAAGAGGGATGTTCCGCTGACAGGACACCAGTATTTTTCCAGCGTGGTTATTTTGCTTTATACACTGGTGGATATCATTGTTGTTATAGACAATGTGAGGAACAGGCCGAATAATTATTTTCTCGTGCTCAATCTGGGCTGCATTGTGCTGGCGGATCTGTATCTGCTCTATCTGAATAAGGTCATGCTGGAAAAAAGCTCCCTGGAATATGAAGTTAAATTGATGGAAAAACAGACGGATATGCAGTATAAGTATTATGTAAGGCAGGAACAGAATTATAACAAGACGATTCATTTATTGCACGATGTAGATAAACATATAAAATTCATAGAAAAATTGTATATGAGCGGCAATGCGGCAGCGGCCGCGGAATATACCGGACAGATTACGGATATGCTCCGGCCGCTTATACCGGCCGCCTACACGGGAAATCCGATTCTGGACATATTGATTACCGATTATAAATCCATTATGGACGCGAGGCAGATTGATTTTGACATAACAGCGGACCATGTAAATGTGGATTCTATGGACGCCATAGATATTACTACGATATTTGGGAACCTGTTTGACAATGCCATCGAGGCATGCGGCGCGGTTGAGGGAAATAAAAAAATAACGCTCCGTCTGGGCGCGTATCGCGGGATGGTTTCGGTGAAAATGGAAAATACCTGCGCGGCTGTGAAATGGAAAAACGGGATTCCCGTTTCAGGGAAAGGGCGGGGGCACGGAATGGGGCTTGCGAACGTAGCGCGCAGCGTGGAAAAATATGACGGGGCTGTAAAGGTGAAGGCGGAAAACGGGATATTTACCGTTGAGCTATTCCTGAATTTTTAAAGGGTTGACAATGTAAACAAACAGCGTTATAATATTCCCTACAGAGATATGTCTCTGTTTCATCGGCGTGTTTATGTTTCAGAGATACGCCTATGTTTCAGAGATGAGTCTCTGTTTCATAGGCGTGCCTATGTATAAAATCGGATGCGGCCCGTCGGCCGCGGAAATGAGGGCAAAGGTGAAGTAAGAAATTCGGGTTACGAACAGCGAGTGGTATGTGATGGACTGTCTATGGGAGGAATCGCCCCGGACGCTGATGCAGATTGTTCCCCTTTTGAAAGAGAAAATCGGGTGGAGCAAGAGCACCTCTGCCACGATGGTGCGGAGAATGGCGGAGAAGGACCTGATCGGCTACGAGGAGCGGGGAAAGACCAAGTATTTTTATCCGAAGGTGGACAAGGAGGACGTAGTGGTGCAGGAGACGAGGGATTTTCTGCAGCGGATCTACGACGGGAGCATCGGCATGATGATGAGCGCGCTGGTGAAGCAGAACGACTTGTCCAGGGAGGATATTCACGAGTTACAGGAAATTCTGCGGATGGCAGAGCAGGAGTCAGAGGAGAAATAAAAGGCGATGTCTTTTTTGGAATTTGCGCTGGAGTCCTCATTGTTAGTGGTCATCGTTATGGGGATTCGGAGGATTTTTACAGGCAGAATACAGTACGCGGCTATTTACGCGCTGTGGTTTCTCGTATTTCTGCGTTTTTTGATACCGGTAAATTTCGTCGCGACGCCCCTTTCCATTGGACGGATTATCCCGGAGTCGCTTTTTGAACGGGAGCGGGAAAGCCGGGGGACGGAGATTGCGGTCCCTGTCCGGACGGCGGAGCGGGAAACCGCTGAGGACAAAGCTTCCGGGGGACGGGAGAGCGAGATGTTATCCGGCAT
>CANRJU010000344.1 GCA_947631075.1 uncultured Lachnospiraceae bacterium | reverse complement strand
AGCGCTTTTCCAGGTGAAGGTTGTACCGGTAGCCCTTCAGGTAAATGGGCTTGGTCAGCCCGTCGTAGCGCTCCATGGCCTTACACTTTAGCTGCAGGCTGAACGCCAGATTGTAGAGGCGGTTGGGATTATACAGGTAATCGATCTCGCCGGACCGGTTGCGGCTCATGCCGTTGAAGAACATGACAAGGGCCGTCTTTTTTCCGTTTACGGTCGTATATGTATGGACGCCTTTTCCCACCGAGTCCCTGTGCAGATCGATCATCACGCGGATGTCCGGGTTTTCCGCCCGGATTTTCTCGATGCCCTCCAGCGCCTTGTTGTAGGCCAGGCTGCGCTCCAGCTGCCCGTCGATGAGGTCGTACCGGGTCTTGTCGTGGTACACCCCGTAGCCCCTTTTCTCCAGCTCCTTCGCGAGCTCCGTCCCCACCCCCACAATGGAATCCTCCACCTTTCCGCTGCTGTCCGCGAAGGATTCCGACGCGCCGTGGGTGTGATAAATCAAAATCTGTATTTTCCCGGTCTCCTTTTTCAGCGTGAGATCGGTGTTTAAGAGGGTCTTTATCGGAAACAGGCTTTTTTTCACCGAAGTCGTGGAATCCACGATGTAAAAATGGTCCCACAGATATTGGGTGTTCAAGGAGCTCTTTAGCTTTGCCACCATAGCCGCCCCCTGTCCCGTCCCGCCGGAGGACCCGGCGCTGCCCGCCATCGTCTCTATATTTTCACCAGCCGGGGTATCCCCCGCCGCCTGGCCCTGCTCATTGTCCGCGTCCGCCTGCCTCTGATTTTCCACGAGAATCTGCCGCGTTTTTTCGTCATCGCCATCCCCCGGCGCAAAGTACGGCTGCCCTCCCAGAACCTCCGCCGCCATCCGGCCCGGACCTTGTCCATCCCGGTACAGGGGGACGGACTGTCCCAGCAGAAATCCGCCGGCTTCCCCAGAAGGGCGTTTTTCGGAATAAACTGCCATCCCCATTATCCACATCAGATTTTCTATGCCCTTTTTCACCTTAATCCCCATTTCTGCTGAGCGAACACGTTCGCTCTAACGACTTTGTCGCGAAGATGCGATTGCGAAAATGCAATGGCGAACGCAGCTTCTCATCCGCTATTTTCGCCCGCTCCCTAAAAAGTATATGACCGCTCCCGCCCCTTTATCCCTTCTTTTGAAAACAATGGTTCAGCACCAGGGCCAGGTCCTCGCTGAGCCTGTGAACGGAGGCGTCGATATTTTTTGGCGTCACCATGACGTTCTGCGTGTCCGCCGTCAGAATTTCATTTAAAAACTGCTCGATCTCCCGCTCCGAATACCCCTGCTTTTGCAGCACATGTTCCAAATGGTCGCCGATAATCGTCTCCGCGTCCACCACCGTGGGAATGCCGATGGCCACCACCGGCACCCCCAGGGATTCACGAGTCAGCTCCCTCCGCCGGTTGCCCACGCCGGAGCCGGGCGAAATTCCCGTGTCCGTGATCTGGATGGTCGTGCACAGCCTCCGCACGCTGCGGGCCGCCAGCGCGTCAACCGCGATGACCAGATCAGGCTTCGTCATTTTTACGACGCCTGTCAGAATCTCGCTGGTCTCCATTCCCGTCTGGGCCATGACCCCCGGTGCGATGGCGCTCACGCAGCCGTATTCATTTTTCTTCATGAAAAGCTCTCCGAATTCTTTTTTCAGATGCCGGGTAATAAAGAGCTGCTCCGTCATTCTCGGTCCCAGTGAATCGGACGTCACTTCCCGGTTTCCCAGCCCCACGATGAGCACGGATTTCTGCCTCAGGCCCCGGATCATTTTTTCCAGCTGTTCGCAGACGCACAGAAGAAGCGGCTCCCTGTCCGCCTCCTCGGAGAGAAAATCCTCCGACTCGATCGTGACGTAGGTGCCCTTGGGCTTTTTCATCGCCCGGCTCCCCTCGTCGTCCGTGATCTTCACCTGGGTAATCTTTACCCGGCCGTCCAGATATCTCTTTTTTTCCAGCACGACTCCCGGAACCTCCCCGTGGCTTCCGGGGAAACTCTCTCTGGCCTCCAGGGCCAGGTCCGTCCTTTTTTCCGCCATTTCTCCCACCTCGCTCGCAGATGATTTCCCGCCGGAAAACTTTCCCGGCCCTTATTAGGATGAACCAGAACCGCGCATTTATTCTTATATTTCTGGCAAAATCTCTTGACAGGCAGGAAAATATGTACTATGATAAACAAGTATGTTTGTGCTGTCGTCCGTGTCCGACCAGCCAGACATGGAATTGAAGCATAATGGATATGAATACGATGGAGGTGCTGGAATTGGCTAACATTAAATCCGCAAAGAAAAGAATCCTTGTCTCCCAGAAAAGGGCAGACCGCAACAAGTCTGTGCGTTCCCGCGTAAAGACAGCCGTCAAGAAAGTAGACGCTGCCATCGCGCAAGGCGACAAAGCCGCTGCTGAGGCTGCTTTGAAAAACGCCGTTTCGGAGCTCGACAAGGCTACCAGAAAGGGAATTTACCACAAGAATACCGTGGCAAGAAAGGTTTCCCGATTGACGTTAGCAGTAAACAAACTTGCTTAATATGTAGAGGGCAGTCGTGCTGCAACTACAATTCTACCCGTCGAATTTTAACCATCGGAAGGGCTCAGGTCCAGCCGGTGGTTTTTGCTATTTCATCCGATGGTTTTTATTATTTAATCGGTGTTTTTTGCTATCTAATCCGGAGTTTTTTTATTTAATCTTGGGGGTTCTCCGTCTCGTCATACCGGTCTAAAAAATGGTGCTTCACGCCCTTTTCCTTATAGGCAATGATGGTGTTCAGATTTACATTTTCCACGCTGCGAAAAATATTTTTTTCGATAAACGGGCTCCTCTCGCGCAGAGTCCGGATCAGCTCCTTGATTTCCTTTCTCTTTGCGCCCTTCTCGATCTCCTGCTCGCCCGCCAGACGCTCCGTAAAGCGGCAGGCGCAGCGTATAAAGGCGAGGCCGTTGTAATTCGCCCAGTGGATGATATCGTCCTCCCGCACCAGATACAGCGGCCGGATCAGCTCCATCCCCTCAAAATTCGTGCTGTGGAGCTTGGGCATCATCCCCTGGAGC
>CANRJU010000343.1 GCA_947631075.1 uncultured Lachnospiraceae bacterium | reverse complement strand
AATACTAGTGATTTTTTTCCAAAAAGGTGATATAGTAAAGGTAAGTTGGAGGTAAAAAATCATGCAGCAATTAAAAAAGCCCCTGAGCGAAGGGCTTCAGATCATTATAGTCGGATGCGGCAAGGTAGGCGTCACGCTGGTAGAGCAGCTGAGCAAAGAAGGACACGACATCACCATTATTGACAACAACGCCGCGAAGGTACAGGAAATCGCCAATCTATACGACGTCATGGGGCTGGCCGGGAACGGCGCCAGCTACAGCGTGCAGATGGAGGCCGGGATTGAGAAGGCGGATCTGATCATCGCCGTGACCGGTTCGGACGAGCTGAATCTTCTGTGCTGCACCGTGGCCAAGCAGGTGGGCGACTGCAACGCCATCGCCAGGGTCCGCACCCCGGATTACAGCAAGGAGGCCGGATATCTGCGCCAGAAGCTGGGGCTCACTATGATTATCAACCCGGAACTGGAGGCTTCCCGCGAGATTGCCCGCATCCTCTACCTTCCCACCGCGCTGGAGGTCAACTCCTTCGCGCACGGACAGGCTGAGATCGTCAAGTTCCGCATCCCGGAGGGGAATCAACTGGACGGAATGACCATTGCCGACCTGGGCCGGGACATCACCAACGACATATTGATCTGCGCCATTGAGCGGCAGAACGAGGTCTATATTCCCAGCGGGGCGTTTATCCTGCACGAAGGGGATATTATCTCCTTTGTGGCGCCCAGGCGTTACATCCGCACATTTTTAAAGAAAATCGGATTCAAGACCAAGCAGGTAAAAGACACCACCATTATCGGCGGCGGAAAGTCCTCCTACTACCTGGCCAAGCAGCTCCTCATGATGGGGATCAAGGTCAAAATCATCGAAAAAGACCGCGAGCGGTGCGAGGAACTCAGCATTCTCCTGCCGGACGCCATTATCATAAACGGAGACGGCACCGACCACGAGCTCTTGAAGGAGGAGGGAATCGACTACACCGAGTCCTTCATTCCCCTGACGGGCATCGACGAGGAAAATATCATGCTCTCCCTGTACGCCAGGCAGGTCTCACAGACCAAGGTGGTCACAAAGATTAACCGCAACACCTTTAAGGAAGTGTTAAATGGGCTGAACTTAGACAGCGTGATTTATCCCCGGTACATTACCTCGGAGGCCATCATCGCCTATGTCCGCGCCCGGAAAAATTCCATGAACAGCAACATCGAGACCCTTTACCACATGTTTGACAACCGGGCGGAGGCCATTGAATTTCGCGTGGATGAGAAATCCGCCGTCACCGGGGTCGCCCTCAAGGACCTTCCCTTGAAGAAGGATCTTCTGATTTCCTCCATATACCGGAACGGAACCGTCCTCATTCCGAGCGGCTTGGACACCATCGAGGTGGGCGACACCGTCATGGTGGTGACGACGCATTCTGGTTTTGACGACATAAAAGATATTTTGAAATAAAGGAGTTTTGGGAAAATGAACACTTCCATTATCCGCTATATTTTAGGATATATTTTAAAAATAGAGGCGCTTTTTATGCTCCTGCCCTGCCTGACTGCCCTGATCTATCAGGAGCCGGAGGGCTTTGACTACCTGTTAGCGGCCGCTCTGGGCGGTCTGTGCGGCGTCTTTCTCACCCTGCACAAGCCGAAAAATAACGTCTTTTATCTGAAAGAGGGATGCGTCACCACAGCTCTCAGCTGGGTTTTTCTGAGTCTCTTTGGCTGCGTTCCCTTTATCATCACGGGCGAAATTCCCAATTTCGTGGACGCTCTGTTTGAGACGATTTCCGGCTTTACCACCACCGGAGCCAGCATCCTGAACGACGTGGAGGCGCTGTCCCACTGCTCTCTCATGTGGCGCAGCTTCACCCACTGGATCGGCGGCATGGGCGTATTAGTCTTTCTCCTCGCCATCATTCCCTTGAGCGGCGGCTCAAGAATCAACCTGATGCGGGCGGAGAGCCCCGGTCCCTCCGTGGGAAAGCTCGTTCCCAAGGTGCGCACAACAGCGCGGCTCCTCTACTTGATTTATCTTTTTATGACACTACTGGAGACGATGCTTTTGCTCGCTGGCGGCATGCCGCTTTTCGACGCCCTGGCGACCAGCTTCGGCACGGCGGGCACCGGCGGCTTCGGCATCAAGAACGACAGCATGGCCGGGTACTCCCCCTACCTGCAGTGGGTGGTGACGATTTTCATGATTCTTTTCGGCGTCAATTTCAACTTTTACTATTACCTGCTCTACCGAAAGGTGAAAAAGGCGTTCCAGATAGAGGAAATCAAGTATTATCTCCTGATTATCCTCGCCGCCATCGCCATTATATTCTTCCAGATTTTAGACGCCTCAAAGGGTGTTTTTGACGCGCTGACAAGCTCCTCGTTCCAGGTGGCGTCCATCATCACCACCACCGGATTTTCCACGGTGGACTTTAATCAGTGGTCCGAGGTGTGCCGGTTCATTCTGGTGCTTTTAATGTTCATCGGCGCCTGCGCGGGCAGCACCGGCGGCGGCATCAAGGTATCCCGTTTCGTCGTCCTCATAAAGACCGTGGCAAAGGAGCTGACCTCCTACATCCACCCCAAGAGCATCAAAAAAATAAAGATGGACCAGAAGCCCGTAGAGCACGAGGTCGTCCGATCCATCAATGTTTATTTTATCACATTTATCATTCTTTTTTCCGCGTCGGTATTCGCCATTTCCTTTGAGGGGTATGATCTGATTACCAATTTTACCGCCGTGGCGGCGACGATCAACAACATCGGCCCCGGCCTGGAATTAGTGGGTCCTGCCAGCAATTTCAGCATGTTCCATCCCTTTTCCAAGCTGGTGCTGATCTTTGACATGCTGGCGGGCCGTCTGGAGCTGTTCCCGCTCTTAATCCTGTTCCACCCCGCTATCTGGAAGGAATTTTTCTCGCGGAATATCCAGCACCGGAAAAAACGCCGTCAGGCGTCCTGACCGGGCACATTCGGGAGCTTCGCAAGGCTCGCCTGAATCTCCTCGTCCGTCGGGATATAATCGCCCATCTTGCCGTCGTTGAAGCTCTCGTAAGCGTACATATCAAAATATCCGGTTCCGGTGAGGCCAAAGAG
>CANRJU010000342.1 GCA_947631075.1 uncultured Lachnospiraceae bacterium | reverse complement strand
ATAATTCTTCTGTGGTAGTTCCTTTCACCAAGGCTGCCACAATTTATTTTCTTTCTATAAAATCCCGTCCCCCCGCGAAGCGGAAGCCCCTTAGACGCGCGGCAGAAAACCACCATACAGCCCTAGTACCATGCTGCTCCCACCAGATTCAGCCTCTCCAGCGTCCTCCTGTGCTCCCTGCTTGTCTCCCGGATGTATCTTCTCGTGGTCTCGATGCTGCTGTGTCCCAGCAGATCCGCCAGCTTCGCGATATCCTTCTCCATCTTGTACAGGCTCGCCGCAAAGAGCTTCCTCAGGTTGTGGGGGAATACCTTGCGCGGGTCCACCCCCGCTCCCTCGCATAGACTTTTCATCTCCTTCCAGACATTGCTCCGGTCCACCGGGCGGCCGGAGCGGGTGCGAAACAGATATCCCTCCTCGATTCCCTGATCTTTCGCGTAACTCAAAAGCTGGCTTCTCATCTGCTTCGTCAGCAGCACCTTCCGGATTTTCCCCTTGTTGTCCACCTCCAGGATTCCGGCGCGCGCCGCCTCCACCGTGGCGAACTGCAGTTCCGACACCCGCATCCCCGTAGACGCCAGCGTCTCCATAATCAGGTAGAGACGCTGCTTCCCCTGCTTTCTCGCCTCCGCGAGAAGTTTCTTGTACTCCTTTTTCGTCAGGTGCCGCTCCTCCGGGCAGAATGTCTCCTGCTGCGTCCGGTAGGTCTTCACCCGCAGCTCGTACCACTCCATAAATTCAAAAAAGCGGTTCACCGACTCCAGGATCGAGTTGGCGCTGTTGACCTTGTACCCGTCGGTTTTGTACAACTTTTCCTTAAAAGCAAGCAGAAGGGGCTTAGTCAATAAAGTCCCTTCCGCGTATTTCATTATTTTTCTGTTGTCCCGGATATATTTATCAATCGTAGCCGGGCTCTTTTCCTCGTCCTCCAGATATCTTTTGTAGTTCTCCAATAATTCCTCTGACATAATACGTTCCATAATAACCTCCATTCCGGAGCGTTTACGCGACGGGGCGATGAGAAAGCTGCGTAGCAGTTTCTCATCTGCCATCAAAAACTATTTGTGAGCGCTCCAAAGAACTGAAAGTTCTTCTCACAAATAGTCGTGTAAAAAATAAGCTATCGAGCTTATTTTTTACACTAACCTCCATTCTAAATCGCTCACGCTAACTGGCACTTTTTGATCCATTTGCGAGCATTTATTTTTAATATAACACAATAATATTTCATATCTGTGATTATTTTTTAACTACAGACGACCGATTATTAAAATATAAGACGGCCGAGCTACAACTCATGGATCCTACAGAGTTCATAAGAGAATGGGAGGTATTTAACAATGAAAACGATAACTAACACTACAAGCACCGCAGAGATCATGGATATTGGTATTAACTGCCTGATTGAAAATCTTGGTACAATAGAAGCAGAACATTTTATCTCCGTCCTTCTCCGCGAAAAATCGGATTATACCAAATGGAGACGGAAATATTTTGCGAATATAAGTTCCGACGAATTTCATGACGCCGCTGTTGCATATGGCAGAGCCAATCCGTTATAAACTCCCAAGATACAGGGCTATAAACCACGGCATTGACCGGACATCCTTAACGCAACATAAAGAATGAGTCATCCTTACATCAATGATGACTCATTCTTAATTCTTGATTTTTGACTATTACAATTAACAGGTAATCTCCGCCCTCATGCCCAGCAGATCTTTATTTTCCTCCAGAATCGGCCGGACTACCTCCGCCATAAATTCTGTCACCTGGCTGGGGGCGCGTCCCACATACCGGGACGGCTCCATCGTCTGTTTCAGCTCCTCCAGGGTCATCGGGAACGCGTCGTCCTCCGCGATCAGCTCGAGCAGGTTATTCTCCAGGCCCTTTACCTTTACATTTTCTCCCGCTTTCATGGACAGCTCCCGGATTCTCTCGTGAAGCTCCTGGCGGTTGCCGCCGGCCTTCACCGCGTCCATCAGGATATTCTCCGTCGCCATAAAGGGCAGCTCCGACATCAGCCGCTTTGTGATGACCTTGTCGTACACGACCAGGCCGTCCGCCACATTCATATACAGATCCAGTATGCCGTCCACGGCTAAGAACCCTTCCGCCACGCTGAGCCGCTTGTTGGCGGAATCGTCCAACGTCCTCTCGAACCACTGTGTCGCGGAGGTAATGGCGGGATTCAGCGCGTCAATCATCACATACCGGGACAGGGACGCAATCCGCTCGCTGCGCATGGGATTTCTCTTGTAGGCCATCGCCGAGGAACCGATCTGGCTCTTTTCAAATGGCTCCTCAATCTCCTTCAAATGCTGCAAAAGGCGGATGTCGTTGGAAAACTTATGGGCGCTGGCGGCAATCCCCGCCAGAATATTACACACCCTCGTATCCAGCTTCCGCGAGTACGTCTGCCCGGAAACGGGGAAGCAAGCCTCATATCCCATTTTTTTCGCGATAATCCGGTCCGCCTCGCGGCATTTCTCCTCATCTCCGTCAAACAGCTCCAGAAAGCTCGCCTGCGTGCCGGTCGTACCCTTGGAACCGAGCAGCTTCATGCCGCCCAGCACATAATCAAGATCCTCTAAATCCATCACCAGATCCTGAATCCACAGGGTGGCGCGCTTGCCCACGGTCGTGGGCTGTGCCGGCTGGAAATGCGTAAATGCCAGCGTGGGAAGATCCTTGTATTTCACGGCGAAATCCGAGAGGATTCCGATCACGTTGACCAGTTTCTTTTTGACCAGTTTCAGCGCCTCCGTCATGATGATGACGTCGGTGTTGTCCCCCACATAGCAGGAGGTAGCGCCCAGATGAATAATCTCCGCGGCGCCGGGGCACTGCTGCCCGTACGCTCTCACATGGCTCATGACGTCGTGACGCACCTCTTTCTCAATGGCCTTCGCCACATCATAATTCACATCCTCCGCGTGGGCCTTCAGCTCCGCAATCTGCTCGTCGGTAATTCTCGGATTTCCCTCCGAATCCTTCAATCCCAGCTCCTGCTCCGTCTCCGCCAGCGCGATCCACAGCTTTCTCCAGGTGCGGAATTTCATGTCCGGTGAAAAAATAAACTGCAT